>JAJZYO010000383.1 GCA_021798075.1 Actinomycetes bacterium | reverse complement strand
GCCGCTGTGACCACGACCGTCCCGGGCCAAACGACCGTCCCGGGCCAAACGACCGTCCCGGGCCAAACGACCGTCCCGGGCCAAACGACCGTCCCGGGCCAAACGACCGTCCCGGGCCAAACGACCACGGGCCTCGCGCCCACCGCGACGCCGTCGCTCATGACGCCTGGGTACTGGGTGACAACCAATGCCGGGTCAGTAGCGGCGTTTGGGGGCTCGGGGTACTACGGGTCTCTCGGCAAGGGGCTTGAGCAACCGATCGTGGCGATCTCAGCGGCATCGGGCGGCAAGGGCTACTGGCTCGCCGACGCCCAGGGCACCGTTTTTTCGGTCGGTGATGCCCCTAGCCTCGGTTCGCTACCGCCTGGCACGCTCGGTGACGCTGAGAAGGTCGTCGCCATGGCCGCCACGCAGGACGGGGCCGGGTACTGGCTGGTCACATCGAAAGGGGGCGTGTACGCGTTCGGGGATGCCTCCTACCACGGCTCGGCTGCAGATCTCGAGCTCCGATCGCCGATCGTCGGCATGGCCCCCGCGCCCGATGGGAGAGGGTATTGGCTAGTGGCGGCCGACGGAGGCGTCTTCGCGTATGGCGACGCGCACTTCCGCGGCTCCCTTTCGGCGCCCGGGCTGTCGGTGACAGCGGTTGGTATCGCTCCTACCGCCGACGGGCAGGGTTACTGGGTGGCAACGTCAACGGGCGCCGTGTACGCCTTTGGCGACGCTTCCAGCTTCTCTGGCGCTCAGCCAGCGGGCTTTTCTTCGGCGGTCGTAGCGATCACCGCCGACCCCTCGGGGGATGGCTACTGGCTCCTCTCCTCCGACGGAGTCGTCATGGGGTCAGGCAACGCGCCCTACCGCGGCGACGGGCTCGGCACGCTCCCCTACGGGCAAAAGGTTGAGGCCATGGCCGCCGGACCCGGCACGGGCACTGGAGCGGAGAGCGCCGGCGCCTTCGGGCCCGACTCACCGTCCAAATCGCTAGCCCCGAGCACGACCACCACGACCACCACGGCCGCCACGACCACTACGGCCACTACGGCCAAGCCGACCACGACAACCACGCCCAAGCCGACCACGACAACCACGCCCAAGGCGACCACGACGACTACGGCTTCCAAGCCGAAGGCCAAACCTAAACCCAAGGTGCCGGTCACGACGACGACCACACCCAAATCGCTAGTGGGGACGGAGAGCTACCCGTCGGGGGCCCGCGGCTATGACGTGTCCTGGCCGCAGTGCGGACGCCCGCTCCCGCCAAGGGCCAAGGTCGCGGTCGTTGGCGTCAACGGAGGATGGGCATTCACCGGCAACCCGTGCTTCAGCCGTGAAGCCCGCTGGGCAGGGGGCAACCTGACCACCTATATCAACCTGAACTCGCCGCGCGGCTCGAAGGCCAAGGATTGGAGCAACGGGCCAGCGGGCAAGTGCGCGCGCGGCAACCTCTCGTGCCAGTCCTACAACTACGGCTACAACACGGCCAAGTTCTCTGTGCGCTCGGCACGCGCCCGCGGCGCGATCAGCCAGACCTGGTGGCTAGACGTCGAAACAGGCCCCAACTGGTCGGCCTCTCAAATCGCCAATGCCCGGCTGGTGGCCGGCGCCATCGCCGCCCTGCGCTCGCTCCACCTGCACGTTGCCGTCTATTCGACGACCTACATGTGGGACCTGATCACCGGGGGTTACGTGCCCGGCACGAGTGCCTGGTACCCCACCGGCATAGCAACGCCGCACCCCAGCCAGTGGTGCAGGTCGAAGAGCTTCGCCGGAGGGCCAGTGAGCCTCGTCCAGCTTGCTGCTGGCCGCTACGACGGCGACTACTCCTGCTGAGGCGAGGCTCCTGCTGAGGCGAGGCCCCCGGCCGTCACTTCCTCCAAGGGCTCTCCGACCGGTGGCAACGCATGGGACGCTTGCTCGCGAGCGCGCCTTGAAGAGCCGGGCAAGGTCGCCTCGCGCCAAGCCTGGCACGGCCTCCCTGGCCGCGAACACCTCAGGGCTGGTCTAATGGGCTGCGTGGGACGCCTGCGACGAGCTCTGCCGGTAGCCGCTCTGGCTGCTGCGCTCTCGGCGACCTTGGCCGCTTGCGGTGGAGGGAGCCATCCACCAGAGGCAGCAGCGAGCTCGACCACCGCCCCTCCCACTGGCAGCGCGCCTGCTGCGCGGACAACTGGCACCACCACGCCGACGACGGCAGCCACCACGACCACAAGGGCAACCACGACCACTACTGCCGCCACGAGCACGACCGCCACCACCACGACCACGACCACAACAGCGCCCGCTCGCTCTGCGTCGTCGGGCTTCCCCACAATCGTGAACCAGGCGATGCAGGTACTCCAACCGCCCGCCTCAGGCATGGAAGCGCCAAAGACGCTCCCCCCAACGAAGCTCTCCGTCTCGGCCGAGGCCAACAAGAGCCTCGACGGGAGCTATTCGGTGACCCTCATCGCGACGGCCAGCCCCGAGCCGGTGAACAGCCCTGACCTCGGGCCCGCCGCCGCGAACCCGAGCTCCGACCTCGGCACGTTCTCGACTACCCCAGTCGCCTCCGGCGGCGCTGCCGCTACCTACCTTCAGTCGGCGCTGAGCAACTGTGATGGGCACGAGCAGCCCGTGAGACTGACTGGCACGGCGAGCACGACGGCCACCACGTGCTCGACGGCACAGGGGCCAGCCGTCGTCTGGGACGTGGGCAGCTGGAAGGTGCAGGTGCTCGACGAGGGGGGGACGGCCGTCCCGTCCGCGCAGGCTGCGATGCTTGCCGGCTGGCTTGCCGCCCACAGCCTTCCCAAGGCGAACCGGGGCGTCGTCGCGATAACGGTGCCGGGTAGCCCTCAGGCGGGCACTGCCACCACCTCGGCCGTCATTTGGTACCTAGGGGCAGACATCTATCAGGTGAGCGCCCCGCGGGGCGAGCTGGCGGCCCTCGACCTTGCCGCTTCTATGCGACCCTGGCCCGCGGTCACGGGGTAGCCATGGGACGAGAGAGACGCCTCAAACGCCCCCGGGAGACGGTCCTGGCGGCGGGGAAACGGACCGTGCGGCGACTAGCGCGGCATCAAGCTGGCGGTCGGCCCGGTCGGCTCGGCGCTGCTCCTCACGCGCCCACTCAATGAAGAGGTAGGTGAGCGCGCTCACGACGAAAAGGACGCCGAGGGCCCAGAGGACGTTGGCGCCCTGGTGGGTATCGGCGAGGGTGTTACCACCCGGGTAGAGCGGGGATGAGGCCGCGGCAATGTCCACGCCAAGGAAACCAATGAAGGGCACGGAGGCGAACACGAGCGCGAAGCGCCATCCGAACCCGATGGCTCGAGGCAGGGCGTCGCGGCCGACGATCGCCCACCACATGAGGCCGCTCGA
>JAJZYO010000382.1 GCA_021798075.1 Actinomycetes bacterium | reverse complement strand
ACAAGATGCAGGCGCAGCGCCCAGAAGTAGCGGGAGTGGCTGGCGCAGTAGCCGTAACCGGCGATGCCAGCAAGGTCGCTGCGCTTCACGGTCTCGCGCGAGCGCCCGCACTCGACCGGGGTCGAGTCGACGAGCCAGGTGTCGTCAAAGAAGCTCTCGCTCTCTCCCGTCAGGAGCCGAATCACGCCCTGCAGCTGAGCGGCGGCGCGCAAAGCCGCTTGTTGTAGCCGGACTGACCCGGCACGTAAGGGAAGAGGTGGCGCACGTGCGCACTCGCGTGACGAAGAAAGCGGGTCTCGGAGCTGAAGCCGAGCCGCGCCTGGATGACCGCGAGCGTGAGCAGCTCGGCGTCGGACAGCTTCGGGCACAGACCGACCTCGGGCCGGGATCGTCCCAGCTGAGGGCGCATCTTCAGCTCATCGTCGATCTTGAGGTACAGTGCAATTGTGGGTGGCGTCAGGTCGGCGTCCACGGGGCCTCCAATGTCGTCGTTGGGTTGAGCAACGGCGGTCATGGACGCCTCTCGCGCGCCTGGGGTGGATGCCGGCTAAGCCGTGATCCCTTGGAATCACTCATCTAGGGTTGGGCGCAGGTCGTCCATACGGCTCGTCCGATGAGGGGGGTTCCGTGGTGCGTAACAGGAGGTTGCTGTCGGCATTTGCCGGAGTGGTGGGCCTTCTGACCACCGGTCCTGTGCAGGCGGTGGCCGCCACCGGGCCGACGGCGACCATTTCCAGTTACTTCGATGCACTGAGCTGCCCGAACCCCGCCGTCTGCGTGGCCGTCGGGGCGGTGGAGACCAGCCATGACAATGCTGCCGGGCAGGTGGTCAGTGGCTCCTACCAGCCGATCGCCGTGAGGACCAGCAACGGAGGTAGGTCGTGGGTGGCCGTGGACCTGCCGGCCATAGATGCCAACCTGCGTGCCGTCTCCTGCTGGTCCACGACCGCGTGCGTGGCCGTCGGAGGCACGCGCACCGTCTACCGGGGCAGCTGGGACTCGGTGGCGGCTGTGGTGCTCCGCATCCAGGGGACCACCGGTTCACGGGTGGGCCACGTCCCTGCAGGCGCCCGGGCACTCGACGCCGTGAGCTGTCGCGGTACCGGCAGCTGCGTGGCGACGGGGGGCGCTCTGGCGCTGGGCAGCGTCCAGTTGCGCCCGGAGCTGATGACGACCCACGACGGGGGTGCCACGTGGGCGGCCGTCCCCCTACCCATCAGCCAGGGCGAGCTCGAGGCGGTCTCCTGCGCCTCGGTCACCCACTGCGTGGCCCTGGGGGCGTCCTACTATGAGACGGGCACGCCGGCCACCCTGCAGGAGTCCCGCTCGCGGCCCGTTGCGCTGTGGAGCTCGGCCCCGGCGACCAGCTGGCATGTCGCGGCCATAAGCACCAAGCAGGGGGACGGGGGGCCGACGGCTGTGAGCTGCCAGTCGGCTGGGCACTGCCTGGCGGTCGGCGACCGGTTCAACTGGTGCTTGTGCGGCACCAGCATGCCGGGCCGCTTCGGCTCTGCCTGGGCCACCTCCAATGGAGGCGCCACCTGGTCGGAGACAGTGCTGCCCGTCCTGGACGGTTATGTTACCTGGTATGCCAATGCCGTGAGCTGCTGGGCCACCGGATGTGCCCTGGCGGCCACAGTCAGCACGACAAAGCCAGGCTCCGAGTACTACGCAGGGCTCCAGCCCCTCTCGGCCTCCGGGGTCCCGGCCGGGGCACTGTCTACCTCCGCCAGTAGCCTGAGGCCCCAGTACGTCTACGGCTTGTCGTGCGCCGCCGAAGCCCGGTGTGTGGCGGTGGGGCAGAACTGGAACTCGGCGGGGGGGCCAGGCGAGGCGACCATCGAAACCGAGACCGCCGCCGGGCACTGGACCACCACGTTCGTCGAGCAAGGGGCAGGGTTGGCACCGACGTCCGGCTCTCCAATCGGCAACGTCAACACACTGGCGAGATGCCCGGGTTCGGGCACCAGCACGGACCGGAAGGTGCCTTCCGGCTCGACCTTCGACGACGTCACTGACGAAGTGACCGGCGGGTTCGGTGGGGTCTACGCGCACATAGGCCCGGCCACGGTCTGTCGCGACGAACGTTCCAACCCCCCGACGTCGGCATGGGTGATGCTCCAGGCCGGCGGTACGAACTACTCGGGCTGTGGCAGGTCGAGCAAGGTCTTCGTCCAGGACGGTGTCTTCTACTCCTACCCCCTGGGCCGGGCCCACAGTGACCATGCTTTCGTCGAGGTCGACTACCCCTGCCTGGCGGGCAACGGCACCCACGAGTTTTGGAGCCGCACCGTCACCTCCGGGACATTTGGCGTCGAAGACCTTGGTCTTTCCACGAACCATGCCAACTGCCCCGGCACCGCTGCCCAGGCAGGTGGTGACAGCACGGACCGTACCATCGACCGCGTCGAGGCCACCCTCGATGGTCGCTGCCTGTGGGTCATGGACCTGCCCCCGCGCTACGCAGGCCTGATGCACTGGGCCAACCTGGCTGCCGAGGTCCACACCGACGCGAGCCGTGTGCCCGGGACCTACCAAGACCCGCTTGTCTTCTCCGACGCCCACGTCTACCTCAAGGGTACATGGGAGAACTTCGTCACCAACGGGCACGGTGGCGCCTCCAACCCGTCGATGTCGGAGGCGCCGAGCCGGGTCGTGGTGGACGGGGCTGTCAACCAGGGCACAGGCTGCCAGCGCCAGTCGGGCGCGGGAGCCACCTGGAGCGTGGCCATGTGGGCACCGGACCTCGGCGGAAGTTGCAGCCCTACCTGAGGGCCGGTGGCGACTTCAGGCGGGCTGGGGCGGGCTCCCTTTGACGGGATCCTCAACACCAGTGCGTGACAGACGGGGGGAAGCGGTCACGCACGCTCGGCTCACTCTCGTCGAAGGGCCGTGGCCGCTCTGGTGCGCATCGAGAAGATCAACCCGAAGAACAAGGCAGCCGTAAGGGCGCGTATCGACCAAGGACGCCCAATTCCCTGAGACCTCCCTTGGCTGGCAACTGCGCCGGGCGCGAGCACTGATAGAGCCCGCTGGCGGCGAGATCGTCGAGCGGCTCTTCTTCGACGTCGGGCAGTCTCGTTCCGTCCCCTGGCTGCGCCAGCCTCAAGCGACCAACCTCCTGGCCTCACTGAAGGACTCGCCCCCGGCTTCTCCGCACAAACTTGGGTCTTCTGACGTTTCCGTGGGGAACAGACGTTCCCGGGGGCATGTTATCGGCAACGCTGGTTGACGACGGAACGGCAACATTGAGCGAGGATCCGAGCGTGTTGCACAACACTCTCGAACTGTGCGGGACACGGTAGCGGCGACCTCGGCCCGCCGATGACCGAGCGCGTGGATGCCGGGGCTGTCCGATCGGG
>JAJZYO010000381.1 GCA_021798075.1 Actinomycetes bacterium | reverse complement strand
ATGGACACGCTGGTGCTCGCCGACGCCGTCCAACAAGCCGAGACCTGGCGCCGCCGTCTCGGGGAGGACTTCGCCTGGGTCGCCGTCAACGTCACGGCCCGGCACCTGGCCAACAGCGAGTTCCGACGCCTCGTCGTTGACCAGCTCGAGGAACACGGCGTACCCCCTCAAGACCTCCAGGTCGAAGTGACCGAACAGGTGCTGATGGAAGCGTCCAATTCGGCCATGACCGGTCTGCGGGCCCTCCGGGACCTCGGCGTCAAGGTGGGCTTGGACGACTTCGGCGTCGGCTATTCGTCGCTCGCCTACTTGCACCAGTTCCCGCTCGACTTCATCAAGATCGACAAGTCGTTCGTTGACGACCTCGCTACCGACTCGCGAGTGCGGGCCATCGTGGCCGCCGTCATCGTCCTGGCCCATGCGCTCGACCTCACCGTGGTCGCCGAGGGAGTCGAGCTCCCGGGCCAACACCAGGTCCTATTAGACCTCGGCTGCGACAAAGCCCAGGGTTTTCTTTACGCCCCCGCTGGGGCGCCCGACGTTATCGAACACCTCGTCCGTGCCGGGAAGCCCACGACGTTCAAGCCGCGTCCGCCCGCGCAAGTACGCAGACGCCCGCTACCGGCGCCTCTTGATGCAGACGTGAGTGGCTGAACCGGCAAGGATGGTCTGGGGCCGGCTTCGCGGACTTGGGTTGGTGGACTTGGGTTGGAAGGGAAAGGCGGGAGTGGGATTGCGCAACCTCGTAGCCGGTCGGGCCACGACGGACCGCCTCCCCGATTGAGCAAGGTTGGCTGACCCAACACCAAGACCAGGGCGAGGTGCTGGCACCTTTCCGCAACGGAGCAGTCCTCCGCTGCCCATAGGCCCCGTCGCCGAGAGCGGGAGAGCCCGAAGGTACCCGATCCGGCGAGCCGTAGCCGACCTCTGATCGACGGCAAACCGAACCTCGTTGGCACCAACTCGTCCCGGACGCCAACGGAGGAGCGGCCGCCCCAACGCTCTTAGGACCACTATGGTGCGGTGAGCAGCCACAGCCTAACTTCGGCCCACCTAAGTACAGCCGACCTCCCGAGGCCCATCTCCGAGCCGTCACCATCATTCGTGGTGATGGCCAAGCCCATCGGCCCGCTCTGCAACCTGGCCTGTTCCTACTGCTATTACCTCCCCAAGACAGGGCTGTTCCCCACTCGCGAGCGCTTCCGGATGAGCGACGAGGTCCTCGAGGCCTTCGTGGCGGCCTTCATCGGAGCGAGCCCCGGGCCAACGGTCCATTTCGTCTGGCACGGCGGGGAACCAACTTTGGCAGGCATAGGGTTCTATCGCCGAGCCGTAGAGCTTCAACGGCGCTACCTGCCAGAGGGATGGACCTGCTGGAACAGCCTCCAGACCAACGGCACGCTGCTCGACGACCGCTGGTGCAGCTTTTTGGCCGAGGAACGCTTTGCCGTGGGGATAAGCATCGACGGCCCGAGCGTCGTCCATGACGCCTCGCGCCGGGACCGCCACGGACGGCCGAGCCACGCCCGGACCATGAACGGCTTCCGTAGGCTTCGTGCTCACGGCGTCGACCCGGACGTCCTATGCACGGTCAACTCCACAACCGTGAAGGCGCCCTTGGACATCTACCGGTACTTCCTCGACCAGGGTGTGACATGGCTGCAGTTCATCCCCGTGGTCGAGCGCGGCCCTGACGGCGGGCCCACTGAGGCAACCGTGGCGCCCGGTGCCTTCGGGCGGTTCCTGTGCGCGATGTTCGACGAATGGGTGCGCCACGACGTTGGGCGCGTTGGCGTGCAGAACTTCTTGGAACCGCTCCTCGTCCTGCTCGGCCAGTCGCCCAACCTTTGCGTGATGGCCGAGACATGCGGGCTGGCGCTCGCCATCGAGCACGACGGCAGTGTCTATTCCTGCGACCACTTTGTCGACACGGGCCACCGCTTGGGAGACGTCCGCCGTGACGGGCTCGCCTCACTTGTCCGCTCGGCCCGCCAGCAGGCCTTCGGCCGGGACAAACAGGGCACCCTGCCCGAGGCCTGTCTCAAGTGCCCCGTGCTGGCCCTCTGCAACGGCGGCTGCCCCAAACAGCGCCTTGTCCGCTTGGTCGAAGGCGAGGGAGGAGCCGGTCGGAACTACCTCTGCGCCGGGTACAAGGCCTTCTACGCCCATGCCCTCCCCTACCTACGACGGATGGCCGTTGCCGCCGACCTCGGCCAGCCCTTGAGCGGCGTCATGTCACAGCTGGAAGCCGAAGAGCGAGGCCAGCGCCGGCGCTGGAGGGAGACCGGCCGTAACGAACCCTGCCCCTGTGGGAGCGGGAAGAAGTTCAAGGCGTGCTGCTTTGGCAAGCTCCGCCGTTAGGGGATACCAGCCGCGCTCGGCAGGGCCAAGGTGCCAGCCCATGAGCGAAGTCAGCTCCGTTCGCCATCGGGACCATTGGCGTCGAAAAAACCGGAGCCGCTGCTGGGTCAGCTTGTTCGGCCGCTTTTGGTTGGGCCCATCTTTTGCGGGAGGAGCCGCTCGCTGCCCGATGCTGAGCTCGGTTAAGTGTGGTCCAACGGCTGGCGGCGGTCGCCGGCCTGGTCGGCGGGCTAAAAATGGCTGGCGAGACCGGTCGATTGGCGCACGACAAGTTGGCAAGGTAGGTGCTCGAGGCCGTGGGCGCCCTGGCCTTCGATGGCCCCGAGGAGACGTTGGGCCGCCACCCGGCCCACCTCGTGCAAGTTCATGTCGACGCTCGAGATGGGCACACGAGCGTGGGACGCCATGATCTCCCAGTTGTCGAACCCGATCAGTGCCACGTCGTCGGGCACCGTGCGTCCCAGGTCGCGCAGACCGTCGGCCACGCCTCGTGCGATCTCGTCGTTACCGCAGAAGACAGCGTCGATCTCGGGGCACGCCCTCACCAAGACTGAGGCAGCCTGCCTGCCCCACGCTTCGCTCCAGTCGCCATAGAGCACCCCAGGCAAGGCGACCTCCAACCCCTCTTCCGATAACGCCTTGAGCGCCCCCTTGGCCCTGAGCTCGACAGAGCGGAACTGGGAAGGACCCGTCACGTGCCCTATAGTGCGGCGCCCGGTCATAAGCAGGTGACGTACGGCTCCATAAGCCCCGCCCTCATGATCTGGCACTACCGAGGTGTCCTTCGGGTCGGTCGACGCAGTCCACGCGTAGACGACGGGCACCGGCACAGCTGTGCCAATGGGCGGCCTTGGGTCGGTCTGGCCACCGGCGACGATGATGCCGTCCACGCGCCTCGACAACAGCGAACGCATGTAGTGGCCCTCCCGGATCGGGTCACCGCGGCCATCACAGAAGATGACGGCGATCTGGCCGGCACCGAGAGTGTCCTCCACGCCGAGCAA
>JAJZYO010000380.1 GCA_021798075.1 Actinomycetes bacterium | reverse complement strand
AGCACACGAGCGAGATTGAGCTCGAGCTCCGGCACGGGACCTTCGGGCTCTACATCGAGCGGATTGCAAGCAAGTTCCGGGCTGGGACCTCCCACGAACCAGTCTACGCGGCGACGTGCTCGGACTGCGTCAACGTTACTGCGAATGTCCCGGTCGTTGCTGGGTCGGGCACCGGCTCGTACCGGGGGGTGCGCGGCGACTTCTCGTTGTCCCTGACCGGCAACCAGGACCAACAGGCGCCACCGTGCAGGCTCGGCTTCGCCCGCCAGATCCTCATGCTGACGGGCGCTGGGATGGTGTCGTCCTGAGGCCGGGCATGGGACAGCAATAGCCCATACCGAGATGGCTACGCCTACGGGCGCAGGCGAACGAGCCGAGACGTACGGCCCGGATGCACGCCCACACCAGGTCCACGAGGTTCTCGCCTAGCTGCGACTTCTTCGCTCGCCGTTCACCCCGAGGGCCGATAGGTCCTTGACCAGATGGTCGTAGTCGACCTCCCGAGAAGTCGAGACGCGAACGAGTGGGGCATGGAGCGCTAGCGGCTCGACGAGCGGTCGGAACATCTCGTAGCCCTCGACGGTCATCTGCTCCGCCGCGAACCCGGCGTGACGCGGCCGAGAGAAATACCGGTCGCGCGCCAGCTCGAAAGGGCAGTGGCAGAACACCTGGACCATCGGCAAGCGAAGGCTCGCCAGTTCGGGTTCGGAGACGCCGGGCCACAGGCCCGAGTCGACGACGGCATCGCCAACTGTCGCGATCGCGTGGTACTGGAGAGCGATCGCCGCCTGGCCGAGCCGTCGCGACCAGGAGCGGTCGCCGATACCGAGCGTGTCAAAGAGGATCTCTTTGTACCGGTCCTTGGCGATCAACGGTAGCGCGAGCCGGGCAGCGAGCTCATTACTTAAGGTCGACTTGCCGCTTCCCGGCAGACCCGTGACGACCACCAGCATGCCCAAACGCTAGTGCGGTCGCTTGAACGCTTGTCCTTCACCGCACTCCTATGCGGGCTCGAGGTACCTGGAGGCGGTGCTGGATCGCTTGTGGGAGAGCCTTGGGGCGACTCCCATGTCGCCATCTAAGTGCCTAAAAACGGGTGGGCGCGGAGGGACTTGAACCGCTTTAGGTGGGGCTCTCCCCACTGCGACGCGCCCCCCTCCACCTCACCACCAGCCTCAACTGTGCGCTCAGTCTGCATGACGGCACGTTAGCTCCAGCGCAGCCGACACGTGACCCTCGAGCCCGGGGACGCCTGTGATCCTCAACATGGCACCAATGGCGTACCCGAGAGCAGTGATGAACGCCCCCGCGAACGTAAGGCCGGGCCCGTCAACGGCGCTTTCTCTCTTGGCCGCCTCGGGGTACAAGCCGGCAGCCCGCGCCTCGACGAGAGGGGACACGAGCTCCACGGGGACCTGTCGGCTCACCGCCACCGCCGGCCACGCACGCGGCCGCGCTGCTCGGTCAAAAAGGCAGCGGCGCCGCACCCCTGCGGCCGGATCAAGGGAGCCCAGACGGGACTTGGCCATTCGCCGGCGAACGGACAAAGAGCCACCCGCGGACATCGTCCCGCACTTTGGCTTTATGCGCTTGCGAAGCCGCCGCTGGCCGTCGAGCGCGGCTTTCTCATCATCGTCCAAACTCGCGTTCGCTTGGTGGACCCAATAGCTGAGGGTCGAGTCGTCGACGCCCAGCTCCTTTGCTATGTCCGCGATGGGCCTGCCAGACCGGCGCACCAACGCGACCGCGTCGGATTTGAACTCATTGCTGTAACGGCGCCCACGGGCCCACTTGCCACGTACAGATCCTCCTCCATTCATGGCAAGGGCAGAGTGTCCGGGTAGAGGGGGAAGGTTCAAGTCCTTCAGTCTGGGGTGTGATGAGCCAGGCGACGCAGGCTTGATCACTTCGGCATGCAGTCGACGGCGATTGCCAGCGCGTCACAGAGGCGAGACATCGTGTCAGGTGTGGCTTGGCCGACGCGCCGAACGAGACGGGTCCGGGCGAGGAGTTGGGTGTTGTCCAGGTTGGCGACCGACTCGACACGGATGCCATCGGCGGGACCGACGGGCACCTCGGTCGAGACATTCCGCACCATCGAAGTGACCGGAGCGACCAGTACAGCGTTGAGGTACCGGCCCATGGGATTGCGGGTGAGCACGATGACAGGTCGGGCCTTGTCCACCTCGGCGAGCCACACCTCGCCCCTGCGCGGGATGGCGGTCACGGTTCGCTGTAGAGGGCGGCCCAGTCGGTGTCATCGTCGAGAAGCGCCCCGCCGGCGAGATCGGCCAGGGCTACCTCGTCGTCGGTGGGCGGCGCGGCCCGGTAGGCGCCAATGTCGCGTCGAAGGCGCTCGAGGCGGATGAGCCGGTCGAGGGCGACATCGACCACGGCCGAGGTCGACTCGGCGCCGACAAGGGCTCGAGCCTCCTCCGCCTTGCGCCGGTCGAGCGTGATCGTCGCCTTCTCTTTCGCCATAGCAATGATACTACCAGATGGTAGTACTCCTCCTCGGCCGGCGACCCGTCCAGCGCTCGCCCTTACACCCGCCGTGCCCATGACCAAGCGGTCGTAGTGCGTCTTCCAGGTCCGGCGGGTATTTCGGCTACCGGCGTTGGCAAGCACTTGCTTTACATGCTCTTCGACCGTCGGGAAGGTGGCCGACGTGACCATGTGGCGCGCCAAGTCCTCTGCGCTGAACCCACTGTGGGCAAGCATCGTCGCGATGCTCGACAGCAGGGCTTCACCTGCGACCTGGCTCATTGCTGGCCTACGCTTGAGCGTCCTACCGCGCGTGCCGGCGGGCTCGAGCACCAACCAGTGGCCTTCACGCCACGCGCGCATGTCACCCGGCTCCCAACCAAGCTGTCCGACGGCATCAGCTACGCAGGCGCGGCCCTTTTCGTCCAAGCACGCGATCTGGGGCAGCCCAGGCAACTCGGGCAGGCGCGCGCCGAAGGCCAGGATGTCGGCCAGCACCGGCACGGCCCGGCCCCCGGGGCGCCGTTGGGCCTCCGAGCCGGGCCCAGCGCGGCCCAGTCGCTCGATGACGATCTCGGCACGGCGCCGGGCTGTCAGGCTCATGTCCTCGACGGTCGGACGCGCCGGTGGTGGCGCAGTCGCCGTTTTAGTTGCCCCCGTGGCGCGCCGGCCGACTACGTCCAGCGGCTTGGGAGCTGCGGTGGTGCGGCCGGGCCCCTGGTGCCCGTGGCTGCTCCGGTGCTCAGCTCCCCGCCTTACAGGGGAGCCGCTTGGCTCTTTACCTGGTGGGGAGCTCCCCACCCCTGAGTGGGCGCGGAGGGACTTGAACCCTCACGGCCTCGCGGCCAATGGATTTTGAGTCCACCGTGTCTGCCATTCCACCAC
>JAJZYO010000379.1 GCA_021798075.1 Actinomycetes bacterium | reverse complement strand
TCGTTCCGTCCTGGGCTCGGGGCGTACCGGCGTGGATGAGACTGGGGCCGGCGTGGATGATACTGGGGCCGGCGTGGATGAGACTGGGGCCGGCGTGGATGAGACTGGGGCCGGCGTGGATGAGACTGGGGCCGGCGTGGATGAGACGCGGGGCCGGCGTGGATGAGACGCGGGGCCGGCGTGGGCCAAAGCGGGTCGGCATCGACGGGCTTGCGCGGCTTTTGCACCCGAAGTCAATCGCACTGGTTGGAGCGTCGAGCGACCGCGCGTCGATCGGTGGGGCTCCATTAGCGTTGCTCGAGCGATTCGGCTACCGGGGCCAGCTCTACCTCGTTAGCCGCACGCGGGCCGAAGTCGACGGCATGCCGTGCGCCGCATCGATCGACGAGCTCCCAGAAGGCGTAGACGTAGCGGTCCTCGCAATACCAAAAGCGGGCGTGGCGGGAGCCCTCGAAGCCGCCGGGCGCCGCGGTATCGGTGGTGTCGTCGTTTTTTCCTCTGGGTACGCGGAACTTGGACCGGAGGGGTCAGCCGAACAGCTAGCACTTGCGCGACTGGCTCGCAGCTCCGGCCTCGCCCTCGCCGGGCCCAACTGCCTCGGCCTGGTCAACTTCGTCGATGGCGTCCCCCTCACCTTCGGCGACGTGGCGCCCAACCGGCGCAGGAGCACCGCCGGAGCGGCATTCATTGCCCAGAGCGGGGCCATGTCCCTCGCCCTCACCTACGCAGCCCAGGCACAAGACATACCTGTCACCTACACCGTTTCTACCGGCAACGAGGCGCTCCTCGGCACCGAGGACTACCTCGGGGCCCTGCTCGAGGAAGAGGGCACCAAAGTAGTGGCCTTGCTCGTCGAGCAAATCCGCCGCCCCGCCGAGCTGCTGGCCCTCGCGGGACGGGCACGCGAGCGAGGCGTTGCCCTCTGTGTCTTGCACGCGGGACGCGGCGAACGTTCACGGGAGGCCTCTCGTTCCCACACTGGCGCCATGGCCGGTGAGCAGGCTGCCCTCCGAGCTGCCCTCTCCGCCGAAGGCGTGCTCTTCATCGACTCGCTCGACGAGCTCGTAGACGCGGTCGGGCTTTGCTGCAAGTGCCCTCTGCCGGCCGCCAAAGGGGTCGGGTTCATGACCGACTCGGGAGCGCTGAAGACACTAGCGATCGACTTTGCGGAAGACATAGGACTCGAGTTGCCAGAGCTGTCGGAGGCGACGCGCGAGCGGCTGGCAGGCGAGCTCCCAGCCTTCGCGGCCGCCACCAACCCCACCGACATTACGGCGATGGGCTTGAACGACCCTTCCCTCTACGCACGTTGTCTCCTTGCCCTCCTCGAGGACCAAGCCATCGGCAGCGCCGTGGTGGCTGCGATGCCCGGCTCCGAGCTGCAGGGCACCGAGCAAGTAAATGCCCTCGTGCCAGCGATCTCGGCTGCCTCAAAGCCGGTCGTCTATGTGGTGATGGGCGGGGAACACCCGATACCCGAGGCCAACAGGCTGAAGATCCAGGACGCCGGCATCCCGCTCTTCCGCTCCGCCGAGAGGGCCCTGAAGGCGCTCCACAATCTCGTTGAGCTGGCCAGCGCGACGAGCGTCGCGGCTCGGCGTTCCCCCCGGAGCGAAGCCGGGCCGCTCCCGCTGGAGGCCCACGGTCGAATAGTGGCTCCTGTCGGTGAAGCAGAAACCAAGGCCCTTCTCCGCTCTGCGGGCCTCCGCGTACCGGCCTCGGCCCTAGCAAAGAGCCCTCTCCAAGCCCGCGAGGCCGCGGGAGGCCTTGGCTACCCAGTCGTATTGAAGGTCGCCTCTCCCGACATCGCTCACAAGACAGACGTCGGCGGCGTGGCTGTCGTGCGTTCCGAGGCAGAGCTCGACGAGGGCTTCGAACGGATCTTGGCGCACGCGCAGAAGCAATGCCCCCAGGCGCGCTTGGACGGCGTCCTCGTGGAAGAAGCCATCCTCGGGGGGACCGAAGTGATCGTCGGAGCACGGCGCGACCCCGAATGGGGCGTCTATGTGGTCGCCGGTCTCGGCGGGATCTGGGCCGAGGCACTAGGGGACACCGTGATCGTCCCGGGTTCTGCAGGGCGCGACGAAGTGGCCGCGGCGCTGTGCAAGCTCCGGGCCTTCCCGGTGCTCTCGGGGGCACGAGGGCGCCCGGCGGCCGACCTCGGAGCCTTGGTTGACGCGATAGCGCTAATCGGCTCAATCGTGCGGTCCACACCTGGCATAGGGGACTTGGAGGTAAACCCTCTCGTTGTGCTCGGCGAGGGTGAGGGCGCCGTAGCCGTCGACGCCCTTCTCACTCCCTCTGTTAGGCCTCGCTGAGGCTCTTCAGCCGGCGCTCTTCAGCCGGCGCTCTTCAGCCGGCGCTCTTCAGCCGGCGCAGCGCGAGGAGCTCGGCAGCGCTCGGCGGATCCGTCCGGACGAGGTCTTTGGATATCGCTAGATCCCAACCGGTGGCGGCCTTTACCTGGTCCAGGTCCACTCCGGGGTGTAGGTGGGTGAGCTCGAGATAGAGCTTCTCGGGGTGGGGCCGCAACAAGCCTAGGTCCGTTATGACGAGGCTTGGGCCGCCCCCTCGGAGCCCTTGTCGCTCCCTCTCCCCCGGGCCGCCGATATAGCCGACAGACGTCACGAAGTCGACCTTGTCGACAAATGTCCTAGTCGACTGGCGCAGGACAATTATCACCTCGCGGCAGGACGCGGCGATCTCGGGTGCTCCGCCCGCGCCAGGCAGGCGTACGCGAGGCCGGTCATAGGGACCGATAACGGTACTGTTCAGGTTGGCGTAGCGGTCGATCTGGGCGGCGGAAAGAAAACCAACGTCGATCCTTCCTGCCTGTAGCCAGTAGTTGAATATCTCGGGCACCGGCACGACCGTGTCGGCGGTCTCAGCGAGCTCTCCGTCCCCAATGGAAAGAGGTAAGCGGGTTGGCTTGGCGCCGATCGTGCCCGACTCGTAGACGAGGACGAGGTCCGGAGCATGGCTGATGCGCGCCAGGTTGGCAGCCGTGCTCGGGAGCCCGATGCCGACGAAACAGACCAACCCGTTGCGCAACGCCCTGGAGGCAGCCACTGTCATCATCTCGTCGGAGCTAAAGCCGAGAGAGTCGTCGAGCCCGGCCTCGTCGGGGACTGTCGTTGCCATTCGGGTCATCTTGGGCAGCGGCCCTTCTCTAGAACGGGAACGGCCTGTGCGACTTCTGCAAGGTCACCCATCGAAGTTCCATAAACGCCTCAAAGCCGTGGTGGCCCCCGAAGCGGCCATATCCCGAGTCGCCCGTGCCGCCAAAGGGCGCCTGGGGCTCATCGTCAACGCACTGGTCATTCACGTGCACGATCCCAGTACGCAGGCGCCTCGCCACGTCGAAGCCGCGACGGATAT
>JAJZYO010000378.1 GCA_021798075.1 Actinomycetes bacterium | reverse complement strand
CGCACCCATGCACACCTGGCTACCGGACGCCCACTCCGAGGCGCCGAGCCCTGTCAGTGCCATGTTGTCAGCAGGGCTGCTCAACACCGGGATGTACGCGATCATCCGTTTCGAGGCCCTGGCCCGTGTGGCGCTCGGGCCCGCGTACCCGAGCACGGTCCTACTGTTCTTCGGGTTCCTCACGGTCTTCATCGGGGTCATGTTCCTGGTGAGGGGGGGTAATTACAAACGCCTTTTCGCCTACTCGTCGATCGAGCACATGGGCATCATCTCGGTCGCCTTGGGCTTCGGAGGGACGCTCGGTACCTACGGTGCACTGCTCCAGGTGCTAAACCACGCCATAGGCAAGGCGGTTCTTTTCTTGTCCTCGGGTCACCTCGTCCTCGGTTACCGGACTCGCGAGTCCGCGCGGGTGCGGGGCGTGCTGAGCGCCCTTCCTTTGGCGGGGGGCGCGGTTTTGCTCGCGTCGCTCGCCGTCGCGGGGACGCCCCCGTTCGGGGTCTTCTTGAGCGAGTTCACGATAGTGAGGGCTGGGTTCGCGAGTTCCGCCGTAGCTGGGCCGGTGCTAGCCGGCCTCTTGGTCCTGCTCCTCGTCATCGGGTTTGTCTCGCTCGTGTTCACGAGCGTTTCGATGGTCTCTGGCGAAGGTCCTCCGAAGGGCTCGGTGGTCCCGTACCCGGGCCGGGCCTGGCCGGTGGTGGCTGCCGTCCCCCTCGTGGGCGGGCTCGCCATCTTGGCGCTGCTCGGCCTCTGGGTGCCCGGGGGGCTGAACGACCTCATCTTGCACTCTGTAAGGGCGGTGCTGTGAGCGACATCGGCGCTCGCGAGACGACACCAGGCGACCAGGGCAAGGCCGGCCTCGGTGTGACGCAGTTCACCCTGGAGGGGCGTTGCCGTGAGAGAGAGGACCTTGTGGCCGAACTCGCCCGGGCACCGGGCACCCGGCTAGCCGACTTCTTCGGGGACGTCGAAGAGGGCGGCCTGGTCCTTCGTCTTGTCTATGCCATCGAAAGCGGGGAACGCGCCTACAAGATGCTCGATTGGCCAGTGGTGGGAGGGACCTACCCCTCGGTGTCGGACCTAGACCCGGCCGCTTTTGTCGAAGAATGCGAGATCTACGAGCAGTTCGGCGTGCGCCCGGAGGGCGACGAGCTGCTCAACCGGCTCGTCGTTCCGCCGCACGCCGGCCATGAGTTCCCCCGCCTGGGAGCGGCCCCTCCCCGTGAGGGGCGGGAACCCCATGCACCCCATCATGTGACCGGCGAGGCCTTCGAGTTCCCCTTCGGGCCGGTGCGGGCCGTTGCGCAGGAATCGCTTTACATGGGCTTGGTCACAAGCGGCGAGGAGGTCATCGACCTGTACCTGCTCATGTGGCACAAGCACCGGGGGCTGGAGCGCCGCCTCCGGGGAATGAGCCTAGGCAAGGCACTGTTCCTCGTCGAGCGGGCCGAAGGCCTCTCGGCCGTCGCCAACTCGTGGGCCTTTTGCCGGGCGGCCGAGAACGTGCTCGGAGTGGTGGCCCCCGAGGCGGTGGAGCGGGCGCGCGCCATCGCGTTGGAACTCGAACGGGTCTACAACCATGCCGCCGCCGTAGCCGCGCTCTGCCAGGCGACCGGCTTGTCGGTCGGCCAGGCACAGGCCGAGATCGCGCTCGAGGAACTTCTCCGGGTAAACCTTGCCGCGTTCGGCCATCGCTACCTGTTCGGGACCGTCGCGATCGGCACCATGGGCCGCCCCCTCGATGAAGAGGTGCTATCACGACAGCTCCCGCAAGCCTACGGGGAGCTCCGTCGGGTCATAGAGTCGCTTTGGTCCACCAACTCGTTCATGGACCGCCTCGAGGCGTGTGGCATAGTCACCAATGAGCAGGCGCGGCGCTTGGGCCTGGTCGGCCCGGTGGCGCGGGCGGCGTGCTGCGACATGGACACCCGGAGGGACCACGCTTTTGGTGCCTACACGGGCAGTGTCGTCAACGTTGCCGTGCGGGAAAGAGGGGACGTGCTGGCCCGGATGCAGGTGATGGCGGCCGAGGCGGAAGAGTCCGTCCGCCTTATCCGTGAACTGGCCCGCGTAGGGCCGCCTGGGGACGGGAGGGCCGACGGTGCCGGCTTTGCTGCCCCGGGGCAGGAGACGGCGGCGGGACGTGGCGGCTCTGCCCTCGGTTGGTGCGAGTCTCCGCGGGGAGAGTCCCTGGCCTGGCTGTCCCTTGACCCCGCCGGCAAGGTGCGCCGGGCGCGACTGCGGCCCGGGACCTTCCGCAACTGGCGGGCTTTCGACGACGCCGCCCGCTCGCGCAACGTCTTTACTGACATACCGATCATCGAAGCCAGTTTTTGGCTGACCGTTGCGGGGTTCGCCCGGTAATGGCACTCTGGTTGTTCCGTGGCCTGCGCAAGGGGGTTGTGACCACTCGCTACCCTGCGGTCACCGACCCGTGGGCTAGGGGCCTGCCCACCCCGCCGGCGTTCGACGAGCGGCTCCTTTCCAGGGCTCTCGCCGACCGGCTGGTCGAGATCTGCCCGAGCCGTGCCCTGGCGAGGGAGGACGATTGCCTGGTACTGGACGTGGGCGCTTGCACGGCTTGTGGGCGCTGCATTTCTCAGTCGGCCGGCGCCGCCCGTCCGAGCCGGCTGTTCGAGCTCGCTGCTACGGGCCGGGAGCAACTGCTAAAGCGCATTGCGATCGGCAGCGGGGAGATAGTGGCGTGACCGGGGCAAGTCTTGGGGCAGGTGGGGCAGCCGCGGAAGACCGCGTGGCGCAAAGGCTCCACGACGCGCGGGCAATGTTCGGCCGCAGCCTTCACATACGCACGGTAGACACGGGGTCGTGCGCGGTCTGCGAGTCAGAGATCCGCCTCCTGCTTGCCCCTCACTACGACCTGCACCGCCTGGGGTTGTTCTTCACACCTGCCCCGCGCCACGCCGACATGCTGATGGTCACCGGCCCGGCCGTCCGGGCGATGGACACTGCGCTCCAAAAGACCTATGCGGCCATGCCGGAGCCCAAGATCGTGATAGCCGTCGGCGCCTGCCCCCTAGGTGGCGTCTACCCAGAGGACGAGTTGGCTCACGGGAGCTTGGACCGGGTGCTCCCCGTTGACGTCTTCGTCCCCGGCTGCCCCCCGAGCCCGCTGGCCCTGCTCCAGGGGCTCTTGGTGGCGGTGGGGCGCCTCTCGGAGAAGGTGAGCGGGGAGAGCTTCGTAGGAAGCAGTCCGGGGGGGCTCGACCTGTGAGCCCTTACTGGCTGTGGGCTGGAGCTGCCTGTTTCGCCGCGGCAGCCCTCCTCGGCCTCGGGGCTGGCCGGCGCCGGTTGGTCTTCCTCAGCTCATGGGCGTCGGGTGCCGGGGGCCTGGCCCTACTGGTGGGGGGAGTGCTCGTCG
>JAJZYO010000377.1 GCA_021798075.1 Actinomycetes bacterium | reverse complement strand
TGCTAGCAGTAGAAACTGAGGACCACCCGCTCGAGTACGCGACCTTCGAAGGCACGATACCTGAGGGCAGCTATGGAGCCGGAGAGGTCTCGATATGGGACAATGGCACTTACCGCAACCTCACCGAGCGGGATGGCCACGCGGTCCCTTCCGCGGAGGCCTTGGGCATGGGTCATCTGAAGTTCCGGCTCGAAGGGAAGAAGCTGCGGGGCGCGTACGCCCTGACGCGAATGCAACGGCGGAAGAAGCCACAGTGGTTGCTAGTCAAGAGCCGCGACGAGACCAAAACTAGTGGGGCTTCCGGCGCGCACTAGAGGAGATGCCGCGGCTCCTGAGCTTGGCGTGATACGCCGGGCTTGCCCGACCGCCCTGGCGGCGCTGGGCGGCTACTTGACAGGGCCGGCCGGCGGCCCCTGCTGGTAACCGACCAGGCCGACGAGACCTGCCAGCCTCACGGTAGATGGGGCCGGGTGGGCGCCGGCGACAGCCAGTACCAGCGCCACGTCGGAAACCAGGCCGTCGTTGACACCGAGCACGGCGGCACGTGCTCCTCCGCCCTTGACGTCGCGGTGTCGGTGCTCTGGGTGGAAGTGCTTCTGTTGCGGCGCTGTCCCATGCGAAGCTCTGTTGCCGTTCCTCCCCGGGTTGAAGAGCCGACCACTGACGAAGCTTGTGTACCCCAGCCGGCCCCAGAACAAGCGCTGGCTGCCAGCTAGGGGCGGTGCTGGTCCCGTTGCTTGGGCGCGGTTCTTAGCTGCGGCTATGCTACTTTCGCGATCGGGTTGTCGGGCGGTTTAGATGCTCGGGTTATGGGTACGCTCCTGTTGTCTCCGAAACTGCAGCGAAAGGAGTGACCATGGGAACACAAGCGCGCGTCGGCCTGCTTTTAGGGGCAACCGCCTGCCTCTTGGCCGTACTGGTGGACTGGGTCATAGAAGAGCTCTCGTAATAGGCGGGCTGCCACTACTAGCTCCCTTGCCGTCATCGGGGCCCCGAGCGGGGTTGCGGACGGCAAGGGAGCATTTCTTGACAATCACGAGGGGGACCTCTCGGGCGGGTGGGTACCACCGCGTCAGCGGCCCCCTTTTCCTCGGGAAGTCCTGCCTCCTCGACCTCGAGGAGCTTTGAGCTGACAGGTCTGGACCGGGTTATCCCCTTACACCCATCCGTCGAGAAGGCCGTGAGCCCCTGAGCACTGGGGGTACCTCGCTCGGGCTCCTATTCACCTCTGGCCCCTCATGTCGGGACCACCTCAGCGCCGGCGCAGGATGGCCGCCGCGGCGCCGGCGACGCCCAAGGCAAGCGGGACAGTGCTCCGGGCCATGCGCTTGCCTAGCCCCGCGACGGGAAGCGGAGGCTCGCTGCCGTGGCGCGCCAAGTACATGACCTCGGCTAGGTGGAGAGCCCGCCTTCCCTGCACGGCCTGAGCGACCTGGGTCTTGCAGGAAAACCCGTTCGCGACGACGATGGTTTCGGGGCTGGCCTCGCGCACAGCCGGCAGGAGCGCTTGCTCACCACATGCGAGCGAGATGTCGTACTTGCCGTCTTCAAAGCCCCAAGAACCAGCGAGGCCGCAGCAGCCACCGCTCACCTCGCGGACCTCCATGCCCATCCGCTCGAGGAGGCGTCTGTCGGCGTCGAGCCCGCCCGTCGCGTGTTGGTGGCAGTGTCCCCAGAGCATTGCCGGCCTATGTAGTTGTGGCACGTCGAGCTGATAGCGTTCGAAGAACTCGGCAAAGTGCATGGCGCAGTCCTTCAGGCGCTTGGCGTCGTCGTCGTGGGGGAGAAGCTTGCCGAGTTCGTCCCGGAAAACGGCTAGGCAGCTCGGCTCGATGCCGACAACAGGTGTCCCCGCCCGTGCGTAGGGCCGCAGGAGGTCGACTAGGTGCTCGAGGTAACCCTTGGCGCTGTCCAGGAAGCCGTAGTCATAGAAGGGCCGGCCGCAGCAGATGTGCCCTTTCGGTAGCACGACACGCCAACCGGCGGCCTCTATCGCCGCGACACAAGCCACTCCGACTTGGGTGTGCAGCCGGTTGTTGAAGGTGTCTGGAAATAGGACCATTTCTGGTCCGCCCGCTTCGGGCAGGCCGTGGCGGCTAAAGAACCAGTTTTGTAGGGTGACCGGCGCGAACTTGGGCAAGGCCCGTCGCCGGTCGATGCCCGCCACCGCCTTGGTCAAACGTGAGAGCCCTGGGGTCTGCGTGGCCGTGTTCGCGAGCTCCGGCAGGGCGCTAGCCAGCCTGGACGACTGGCCGATGAACCCGAGGGCGTAGGCATGGCGGGGTCGCCGCCGCCGGGGGGACTTGTAGTGATGGTAGAGGAACTCGGCCTTGTAGGTGGGCATGTCCACGTTGACCGGGCAGTCGTTGGTGCATCCTTTGCACGAAAGGCAGAGATCCAAGGCCTCCTTCACCTCGAGCGAGCGCCAACCATCCTTCACGATGTCGCCTTGGAGCATTTCGAAAAGCAGCCTCGCCCGTCCTCGGGTGGAGTGTTTTTCTTCCATTGTCACCTGGTAGCTCGGGCACATGACCTGCGTGCCGCCTGTGGCCCGGCACTTGCCCACCCCGACACAGCGAAGCGTCGCGTGCGCGAAGTCTCCTCCGTCTGGCTTGTAGGCGAACTTGACCTTCGGCCGCCGGGGATTGTAAGAGGTGCCGAGCTTCAGGTCTTTGTCGAGCGGGTAGGGCTCGACGACCTTTCCAGGGTTCATCCGCCAGGTTGGGTCCCAGGCGAGCTTGAACTCGCTCATCGCCTGGAGGAGCTCAGGCCCATACTGTTTGGCGAGAAGCTCGGCCCGCTGCTGGCCGTCGCCGTGCTCGCCCGAGAGCGAGCCTCCGTAGGAGACGACCAGGTCGGCTGCGCTCTCCATGAACGACCGGTAACCTTTGACGCCGGCCGCGCTCCGCAGGTCGAAGCTGATGCGAGAGTGGATGCAGCCCTGTCCGAAGTGACCGTACATGGCGCCGCGGAGACCGTAGTCGCGGTACAGGGCCGAGAGGTCCCGCAAGTAAGCGCCCACCTTGGGGGGCGGTACAGCCGAGTCCTCCCAGCCGGGCCAGTGGTCGCGCTCGCCCGGTGGGAACGCGGTGGCTGCGAGGCCAGCCTCTCGGATCTCCCAGAGGTCCTCGGCGTAGCCACCCTCGGCCCGGCTCTTCGCGATCCCGAAGGTGTCGTCCCGGTAACCCTGGGAGGCGAGCCAGGCTGTGAAGCTCTTCGCTTGGGCCTGCGCTTCCTCGAGCGAGCCGGAACCGAACTGCACCATGAGCCACCCGCCGGCCTGTTCGCTCTGTGGCAGTTCGCGAAGCTTGGAAATGTTGAGACCGAGGTGGGTCTGGTCCTCTATCAGCCGGCGGTCCAAACCTTCGAGCGCTATGGGGGAAAACTGCT
>JAJZYO010000376.1 GCA_021798075.1 Actinomycetes bacterium | reverse complement strand
TGACGCCGACCCCGTCCACAAGGTCACGATCCTCCCGACTGGGATGGCCCTCGGCGTGACCCAACAGCTACCGATCGAAGAGCGCCATACCTACTGGCGGGAGTACATCGAGGACTCCCTCTGCGTTATGATGGGTGGCCGCTGCGCCGAGGAGCTCATGTTCGGGACCCTCTCGACGGGTGGCTCCAACGACCTGCAGAAGGCAACAGAGATGGCCCGCAAGATGGTGCGCGAGTTCGGCATGTCTGAGCGCGTTGGGCCCATGGCCTGGGGTGGCGCCGGCGAGGTCTTCCTAGGCGAAGACCTGATGCACACCCGTGACTACAGCGACGAGACCGCTCGAGTCGTAGACGAGGAGGTCGAGCGGATCCTCCGTGAGCAAGAGGCTCGGGCGCTGCGGCTCCTGCGTGAGCACCAGCGCGGACTCGGCCTCGTTGCACAAGCCCTCCTTGACCGGGAGACGATCGACGGCATGGAAGTGGGCCGCCTGGTCGATCAGGCCTATGGGCGCCCCGTCCACGAACAGCTGGAAGTCCCGAGGTTCGCGCCGGCGCTCGCAAGCGGTAACGGTGGCCCCACTTACGGGGCCCCCAATGGAGACGTTCCGACCCCCTGAAGGGCGGCGGCCCCTTTATCAAGGCGTCGATGGTCACCGCCGGCACGACGACCATCACAGACGCCACCGTCACCGAGGGTGGGGGATCCTCTTTTTGGCGCTCCTCGTCCTTGTGGCTGGCGCAGCTGCCTATATAGAGCGCCACAAGATCCACCGGGAAGCCGACAAGCTCCTCCACCTCGGCGCTACCACGACGACGACCGCCTCTACGACGACGACCACGACGTCGCTGTCGGTCGCGACGCGGCCTGTCACTGCATCGCTCGCGCCTTGGCAGCTACCGACACCCGTCAGCCACGCCCTCACCCTCCCGGGCCCCACGGGCGACCTTCTGATCGTCGGGGGCAGGATCGCGTCAGGCTCCTCGGGCACGGGGGCGTTCCTCGTGGACACCTCGACAGGGCACCTGAGCCTCTACGCCAACTTGGTAGCGGGCGTGTACGACGGCGCAGGCGCCGACCTGGGCGGCGAGGTCTACCTGTTTGGAGGCGCGGGCGCCGGCTCGACGGTGCAGTCCTTCGCCGCCCCCGCCGCCCCCACCACATCCCCGGCGAGCGCTTCCAAGGCGGGGGTCCTCCCCCAGGCACGAGCGGGTTCGGCAGCAGTCGTCGTAGGGCCCAGCGCTTACATCGTCGGGGGCTACCAGGGCGCGGCGGCCGACGGGCAGGTCCTTTCCACCTCGGACGGCTCGAGCTTCGCGCTGGTCGCCAAGCTCGCTGTGGCCGTGAGAGACCCGGCGGTCACGGCCAGCGGGGGCGAGATATACCTGTTCGGGGGTGAGGCCCTCACTGCGGCCACTGCAGGAGCGGCTGCACATTGGGCCCCGGTCTCTGACATCCAGCGGGTCAACCCGGCGACGGGCCAAGCAAGCGTGGTCGGGCACCTACCAGTCGCTCTCACCGGTGCAATGGCGGCAAACCTAAACGGAGCGGTCTACGTGGCCGGTGGCCACGGGCCGGCCGGGTGGAACGCGACCATCTGGGGCTTCGAGCCCTCGGGTGCCCACGTGCTCGTGGCGGGGCACCTCCCCCACGCCGTCTCTGGCGCCGGCTACACGACCGAGGCCGGGGTGGCCTGGCTCGTCGGCGGCAACTCAGCCACCGGTCAACCCGTCGGTTGGGTGCAGTCCTTTAGGCTCACGACTGCCTCAGGGCAACCGCCTCCCCGGAAACCATGATCGGGGCCGAACCCTCGACGACGAAGGTGTGGCTCGCGCCGGGGAGCAGGAACGACACGTGCCCGTTCGCCGCGAGCGAGACGCCTTCAGTCCGCTGAAGGTGCCCGTCCATGCGCTCGAAGACAAACACGGGCCCACCCGACGCGCTGAAGGCTTCCATATCGCTCCCGCCGGCAACGAGCCAGCGCTTCGCGCCTTGCACCAACCCGAGCTGTGAAGCGATCCCCCGCACGGGGGAGGGAGCACCGGCCTGGACGGAACGTACAGCCACTACAGGCACCGTGCTCGTCACGTGGGCTGCATAAGCGACGCCCGGGAGCGCCCAGGGGTGCCCGTTGGTAGTCATGGCCGACAGGCTGGCCGGGCCGACCGTCCAGGAGAAGTTACTGCCCGTTCCCTTGCCGCCAGGGAACAGCTCGAGGTTGACGTGGGCGGGCGCCGTCCCGGGGTTGTAGACGTCGTAGGTCTCGGTTACGCCGGCAGGTTCGCCCCCGTCGGCCCACCACCAAGAGCGCGACTCTTCCCTGCTTCCGAGCGTCAAGGCAACACCGGGGACAGGCAGCGCCGGGTTCAAAGCGGTGGCCGAGGTGTCCGCGCCCCGGGGGAGCGCTGCACCCCTTGGGGGCCGGGCCACACGCTCGGTCTCCCAGGCGACGACCTCGCCTGTCCTCGCCGTCACCATCGTCGCTATGGCCAGGCGCTGGCGGAGGGCGGCTCCCACGTTCATGACGGCCAGGCCCCGTGCGGGCACTACCACCCCCTGGAGTGCGAGGGGTTGTTCTTCGCCCTCGTTGGTCGCGAACGACACGTCCACCACCGCCGCCGCCGGGTACGGGTTCACGAGCGAGAGCTCGAGCGCGGCATTTCGGAGCACGGAGCCCCCGGCGAAGTACCAATCGGGGGACGCAGCAGGCGAGCAAGCCCCCATCGATGACCCCGTCCGGGTGTGGACCTCCTGGTACACGCTCCCCATCCCGCCGTACAGCTCGACCAGTGCAGCCGCCCACTCACCCGACGCCCGGCCGGCGAATGACTCAGGGACGCTCACCCCGCCCCCTGCTTGCACCGAGAGCCCGATCGACCGCGACTCGCCATCCTGGGCGACGAGGCGGACCGACGCCTTGAGAGGGGTCGCGCCTGCGTCGTCGATGACAAGCTGGCCCGGCGCCAGGCTGCCGCCCCCGGCCGTCGTTCCCGCGCACGACCACGTCGACGAGAGCGCCACCAGGGAAACGGCGTTCGGGGCTTGGAGCCGTGCCTTGCCCCCGGCCAGCACGGACACGCCAGCGAGGAGTGCGGCACCTGCAACGACAAGTGGCAAACGGCGCGGTTCGCTCAACGTTCCTCCCCTACCAGGACAAGTTCATCGCCCACGGGACTGGTGTCCGAGTGACGCGGCACCGCCTGGGTGCCCGAGCCGGGCCCGCCTCGCCGGCGCCTGAGGAGCGCCACGAGGCATGCGGACCACAACAAGACGGTCGCCAAGGCCGCGAGGTGCTGGCCGGTGGCGCCCGCCGGCTCGAGGGCCGCAGGGGGGACCCGGCCGGCGTTGCCCGAAGGGACGTGACCGGCGGCCCGGCTGCTGGCGGCCCGGTTGC
>JAJZYO010000375.1 GCA_021798075.1 Actinomycetes bacterium | reverse complement strand
CGAGTCGATGAGGGCCTGGGCGAAGAGAGGATGGGCAAACCGGGACCAGCCTGGCTCGAGGTCCTCGAGCAGGCGGCTGCGCAACAACCGGCCGTGCGCTTCAGCGAGAGCGTCGTCCTCCAAGCCGGCGAGCCGTGCAGCTTCGACGGGGCGGAACCTGACCCCAAGCACCGCCGCCGCATCTATGTAGGCGCGCGCAAACCCTTCCACGTCAGCAAAGCGCTCGAGGATCAGGGAGGACCTCTCCCAAGACGAGCCTTGGAGTCTCCCGGCGCCAGGGGGGCTCCCGGGATTGCCCGCTGGCAGAGCCGTAGCGACCTGGAGCAGCAACGGTGACCCGGCGCACGCCTGCCAGAGCCGCTCACTCGTCAAGGCATCGGGCTCCTGGCCGAGCAACCGTGCCACGAGCAGGTCAGAGCCTGCCCTCGACAGTGGCTCCAGGTGGACGAGCGTAGCGCTCGGGATGCCCATCAGGTCTCGGGCGAGGTCGAAGCCGACCGCTGGCTCCGGTCGCGCCGTCCCGACGACCAGCACTGGCACGCTGTCGATCCTGCGGCACATGAACCCAATGAAATCGACGGAGTCCAAGTCCGACCAGTGAAGGTCGTCGAGGAGCAGCACGAGCGGGGCTGAAGCGGCGGATTTCTCGAGGAACCTCAACGTGAGCGTGAACCGGGCGAGACGGGCGTAGCCGCCAAGGGGCCCCGTGCTCGCCCCGGCGATGTCGCCATCACCCCCGAGCCCCCGCAAGACCTGGTCGACAAGCCCAAACGGCAGGCTGCGCTCCATCGGGGTCGCGGTGGCACGCGAAACAACGAAACCCATGGGACGGGCAAATCCCTCCAGCCACTCAACCAGTGCCGTCTTGCCCAGCCCTGCCGCACCGATCAGGAACAGTGCCGTGCTAGATCCTGAGCGCAGCCGCCGCAGGTGCTGCTCCAGGCTGAGCACCACCTGTTCACGCTCGACCAAGCGGCTAAATGCGTGCCCGAGCGGACCGCTTACCTCCTCCGGCCCACCTCCACAGCGTTCGCTACCCTCCAACCAGAGCCTCTCTTCGTCCAGCCGCCTCCTCTCTTGTGCAGGCTCCATCCACGAGCCGTGCCCTCCGGCTGGCACAAGTGACCCAAGGATAGCTCGCCGAGATATGGCGAGCGCTCTCACCGTGCTCGGGGCCTTCTTGGGCTTCGTCCATTGCCTGGTCGGCTTCACCAACGCCCAGTTCGTAGGGCGGCCCGGTCCCATCTTGGAGGACCTCTCCTATTGCGGTCGCCAAGCCACCTACGACCTGCACCGGCTGAAGAGGAAGGGGGTAGGCACTTTATTGGAGGCACCCAGCGCTACCAGGTGACTGCCATCGGGCGGCGCATTGCCACCTGGTTGCCCAAGGCCCACGGCCGCGTCCTCACGCCCGGCCTCGCCGGATCGACCCCAGGTTGCGCGACGAGCTTGCCGTTTCAGCGAGATGGGTCGGCAAAGCCGTCCCAGGGCTGGTGGTGGCAAGTTCACATGGGCCCACTTACCAGTGCCCCTGGCTCGCGCCAGGCCCACCGGCCGGGCCCCACCCCGGTCTAAGGGCTAAGGGTGAACCCACCAGGTGGCCATGGCTCGTCCTCGGCCTTTCCGCCTTCCTCGTCCTCCTCTTCGGGCCCGTCGGAGGCCTCTTCGTCGGAGGCCTCTTCGTCGGAGGCCTCTTCGTCGGAGTCCTCGTCAGCGGCCACGGTCACGAGGGGGCCGTTCTTGGCCTCCAGGTCGGAAAGTTCGGCGACGATCCGCTCGATTTCGGCACTCGCGCCTCCCGACGCGCGCCCTGAACGCTCGGCGAACACCAAAGCGCCAAGGTCGCGCATCAGACGGTCAGCCCGACGGTGAGCCTGGACATCCCCGAGCTTCGCCTGGCTCACCTTCCCGGCCTCCTGGGCCTTCTGGGCAAGCTGCGCAGCTTGCGACTTCACCCTGTCGAACAACGGCATCGGCTTCTCCTCGTGTTTGGACGCTTCCTCACAGCCGCCCGAGGAGCCCGTCACGGAGCGGCCCGCCGCCTCGCGAGTCACTGTGCTCCTCGGCCTCGAGCGCACGGTGCAAGGTTGACTGGAGGAGGACCGGCCCGTCGCCGGTTAGAGTGACGAGGTTGAGCCCCTGACCACCGAAGACGGCCGACATCGCCGTCTGAGCGCCAAGGGCGCCAACGCGCTCGATGCCAAAGGACACGGCGTCGCTAAAGGCTACGACCGCGCCGCCGTGGACCTGGAGCTTCCCACCGTAGCTCGCAGGGTTGAGCTCGACCAAAGTGCCACCCCCGCCCAAGATGAGCGTGCCCTCACCAGTGAAGTGCTCGAAGATCAGGCCCTCGCCTGACCGGCGGCCGACGCTCAGGCTGGCGAAGGTCGATGTCGTAGCCAATGCTCCGCTCCGCGCAGACAAAAGCCCGGCTTTCCGAGCGCCAACCTGAGGAACCGTCGAGCTCGAGCACCCTCACCTGGCCAGGAAGGTCCCCAGCGAAAGCGACGAGGCCGGATCCCCTGGACGCGGTGAACCACTGGAAGGCAAGGCTCTGCCCCGCAAGGGCACGTTTGCCGATCTCGGTAGCTGTGCCGAGGGCCGCCTTCAAGAAGCCGCCGCCACTTTGCCGAGCCTGTTGACGTGTGCTCGCCGCGGTTCCACCTGGAGCGCTGAGGCGCGTCTCGAGGGAGACGTTGGCTGTCTTCCAACGGAACTTTGTGGCGTCGGCGTACAGGCACTGTCCCTCGTCGAGCTGGCAGGTGATGCTCTGCGCAAGCTCGCCGCTCACTTTGCACCCAATTGTCATATGCCATCCCTCGACAGGCCGGCCCGGGCCACCGTCTCGCAGCTAACCAGCCGGCTCCCAAGGCGGGTACGTTTCTTACGGCCAATTTACCAGCGGCGTAGCGAGGGGCCATGGGGGATGTCCCCCATTTTTAGTGGCGCCCTCGTAGCGGCGCCTGGATGGGCCAGTGAACGTCCCGAAGCCCTTGGGACGGGCGGTGGCAGGCTGAGGAAAACTGGATTGCGAGCGCGGCCCCACGAGCTGAGGGTCAGTCGCCTCGGTAAAAATGGGTGATGTGCCCGATGCAACGGGATTTTCTTTCTCTTAGTTTGGGTGTCGGCACCACCGACTGCGCAGGCTCTGGGTGTGGCACCTTACCGAGATAAAGGAGGACGCAATGGGCTGGAATAAGAGGTCAGTACCCGCGTTGGCGAGCGACCTCGGCACCCCCGAGCCCGAGCGGGCATGCCGTGCCGTCGGGCTGGCCGCGCTGGTTATCTGCGGAGCACTTTGCGTTGGGGGAGCAGCGCGTGCTGGAGCCTCGACGAAGCCCGTGCCCGGTGGGCCCGCAACCCCAACCAGCGCGTACGCGACCGCGGGCCTCGGGAGCC
>JAJZYO010000374.1:2468-3402 GCA_021798075.1 Actinomycetes bacterium | reverse complement strand
GCCATGCCGACGACAGAGAGATGCGTGACCGACTTTGCTGCGCTCGTGGCCGAGCGCGAGGCGGTGCCACTGGCCAGCCGCTTGACGGCTCTGGGCCGTGTGCGCTCGCTGACTGAGCATGAGGACCGGGAGAGGGTGTCGTTACTTGAGCCGGTGCTCCTGGTCGTGCTGGTCCTGCAGGACTGCGGTGACTGACTGACTTTCAACGGGCGCCACTCCAGCTGCTGCTGGGTGCTCGGCTATCCCTGCCCACACAGGCCAAGGGAACCCATGCCGACCTGCTGGCTGCGGCCACCGCGGACACGCAGGAGCCTCGGGGCCTCGATGCCTCTGACCTCACCCGATGCAGGCCGGTGCGTTGTTGAACACCCGCTGCGCCGCCCCATGGGTGTGCCGGGGCCCCTCCAATGCAGCATTGGTTGCACCGGCGAGCCACCTCGTCACTATCCCAGCCATGAGCACTCCTGGCGCCGGCACAGAGCAAGCCTTCCTCGCCACTGCTGACGGCAAGTGGCACGTAGTCCCCGACCCCCACAATGACGGCCCGGTACGGGCACGCTTGGGGGAAGGGAAGACGATGGTCGTGGTGAGGGAGAGCAACATGTTCGACCTCTTGGCGTTCGCCACCATGATCCGCCAGGTACTCGAGGCGCTGGTGGGCCTGGTCCCCGGGGTCGAGGAGGTGCTCTCCCTGAGCGGTTCGGATGCCGAGGTCATGCGGAACGACAGCCTGGGCGTGGCCCTTCGTAAGAAGTGGGCGGCAAAACCCCTCCACCAGGCGGGAAAGGCCTACGGGTGGGTGTTCGAGGTCTCCGGGACCCTCTTCTTTTTCGCGATGACCTCCGCTTTCGGTGACGCCGTCGAGGACCTCCGCAACAACTTCACCTTCGACCTCATCGACGAGATGGCGCTCCACCGTCCTGCTGCGTTGGTC
>JAJZYO010000374.1:0-2458 GCA_021798075.1 Actinomycetes bacterium | reverse complement strand
CTGGGCGAGGCCCTGGGCCGCCAGGCAGGGCTGCACCGGGTGCGCATCTTCACGAGGGAGACCCCAGAAGGGTTGGACCTCGCCACTACCACGGGCAGCACCAGCTGGACGCTGCTCTGTCTCCTGGCGGAACAGGACCTGAGATCCACCGTCATGCGGCTGTTCAGCGGGCGCATCTTCCACGTCCGGAACGGAGGCTGGCTGGCCGGGGCGGGGGGCCTCCCGCTCGGGTTCGTCCTGGAGCGCACCAAGCCCAAGCGGCCCCTCGTGGGCGATGCCGGACAGGTCGAGCTGGCGCGTCTGCTCCTAGTGCTCTCCTACCAAGCTTCTCTCGAGCTCAGCCGGCCCGAGGGCCAAAGGACGCTTTCGCCCGAAGAGATCGTCGCGCGGCTGTCGGTGGCCGGGGCCAAGAAGCGCGGCAACAGGCCTGCCGGCAGGTCCGGGGACGCGATGGCGGGCGCCGACCTGGCGGGCGTCGACTCGGCGAAGACGACCCTCGTCACCCTGTTGTCGGCCCTCCCGGCCTACCGGCCCGGCGGGGTGCTGCGGCGGATGCAGGGACTGCCCATCACAGGCCTTGGATCTGCCGACGTCCACGGCCACGCCATTTTCAAGCGCGACCCCGCCAACGCCGAGGAAAAAGGCGCAATAGCCTTCGAGTGGCGGTTCCCGAGGCCTGTAGGAGCCGACGGCAAGGAGGAGCCGTGGGCGTCGCCCGAGGTGCTAGACGGCGCCCAAAAGTACTTGGGGCACCTGCTCTCGAGTGTCGGCACGGGCTACTCGACGGAGCGGGTCTGGCCCCTGGCCGGGTTGTTCCGGGCAGACCACGGCGGTGCGAGCTACAGGCTCGTCCGCGCCTCGGGTGGGTACCAGTGGAAAAGAGACGGGGCGGCGGTAGGGAAGTTCGACGTCGCGCTCGTCACCCGCCGCCTGGTCGACTCCGTCGTCGCCGAGCTCGGCCGCCTGGGCGTCGACCCGGGCGCCGTGCAGCTCGCTCGGCCGGCCCGGCCCCGGGCGACCGAGCTCGACCACCTGGCAAGGCACAAGCAGCTGAAGGAACAGTTCGACAAGGCGTGCGCCGCCGTGCGGAGCACCCTCAGCACCCGCCAGCAGGAGGCCCACCAAGCCGAGGCTGACCGCCTCGACGCAGAGCTTGAGGACCTGGAGCGCGAGATGGCCTCCGCAGCGGCTGAAGGGCTCCCCTCTGGTGCCCAGCCGCTCACCGAGCGGCTCCTCGTGGGTGACCTGGCCACCCTCTTGTCGGTGCTGCGGGACACGGCTGGCCAGGCCCTGCCCCCAGAGGTGTGCGACCTGGTCGGCCGCTACCTGGCCCAGGGGACGATCGAGGGCTGCTGGGACGACAGTGCTCCCTGGGGGCTCTTCCGGGCCAGCGTGCTGGTGCCCCGCGAGGACGGATTCGCGCGTGAGGTCCAGGTCAGCTTCGAGGTGGGCAACACGAGCCAGGGTCCTGACCGCCGGGCGTTCTGGGCGCGGCGCATGCCCCGTGTGCTCGAGATGAGGATGACGACCTCGGCCACGATCGAGGAACTTGCGGCCCGGTTGGGGGGCGGGCCGTCCCCGCGCCGAGTGGCCCGCAACCTCCAAGACGTCCTTGGGCCGCTGTTCGGCCGGAGGGGCCTGAGCTCGCACGCTGCCAGCGCGGCGGCGACGGCGGCGCTCGACTGCCCGCTCGACAGTACAAGGGCGGTGATCTGGGCCTTGCTCAACGACCTGCCGCTACCTGAGGTCATCGAAGACCTCGACGCCGAGGAGACGGCCCTGCACATAGCCGGCCTGGCCCGCAGGTGGGCCCCGGGCTTTGAGTGGGGGGCGGCGGCGTGGTCAGCTGGAGGGGAGCGCCGCAGGAGGCGGGCGGCCCTCTGGGTCGGCGCCAACACCGGCACTGACCCGGCGGCAGGCGCACCCCTGCTCGGCCTCCTTTCTGCCCTCCACATGTCCAACGTCCAGTCGATCAATCAGGTGCTCTGGAGCGAAGGCGCTGCCGACGACGGTACGGCGCGGGTGCTTGAGCGCACCGTCCCCTGGCCTTCGGGGGCCTTCATCGACCCGGCCACGGGCGAGCGTCAAGTCTCGGTGCCGGACGCTGAAAAGCGGGTACGCCTGCGGGCTTGCCCCCATTGCGGGCACCGGGGCCTGCATCCCCTGGTCTGCGTGGACCTGGGCGCCGACCCTTTGCTGTGCCTGAACTGCCAGCGCCAGCCGTCCACAGGGCGCAAGTTCCCGCGGTCCTACCTCGCCGACTGGGAAGGACCGTACGGGCTCTCACGGCTGGACCGCCTGACGGCCGAAGTAGCCGGCCAACGCCGTGGCACTGCCTTGGGGCGGCCGCTGCCGGTGCCCTCTGGAGCCGACGGTCGCCGGGCCCGGGCCTCCAGGAAGCCCGGCTCCCTGGCTTCCGGTGAGTCCCGCCGGCCCGGCTGAGGCGAGACGGATTGAC
>JAJZYO010000373.1 GCA_021798075.1 Actinomycetes bacterium | reverse complement strand
ACCTGATCCGGCAAGGCAGGCATGCCGAAGCAAAGGAGCGTCTGGAAGCGTGTCTATCTCAGTAGTCGGGATAAACCACCGCACCGTCCCCCTGGAGGCGCTCGAACCGCTGATCGTCGCGCCTGAAGACTTGGCAAAAGCGCTGGCTGATCTTTCCTCCCGCCCGCACCTGGAGGAAGTTGCCGTGGTATCGACGTGCATGCGTACCGAGGTCTACGCGGTGGTCAACCGGTTCCACGGCGCCATGGCCGACATCAGGGAGTTCCTGGCCGCCTGGAGCGGAAAGCCTCCCGAGGAGTTCTCGGGGAGCCTGTACTCCTACTTCGACGAGGCGGCGGTCAACCACCTCTTCAGGGTGGCTGCGGGCCTTGACTCGGCTTCGCTCGGCGAGAACGAGGTGCTCGGCCAGGTCCGGCGCGCGTTCGAAACGGCCCGACGGGAGGGTTCGGCAGGGCCGCTGCTCGGTGTGGCGTTCCGCCATGCGCTCCGGGTGGGAAAGCGGGCACGCACTGAGACGACCATCTCTCGTGGCACCACCTCGCTTTCGTATGCGGCTGTAGACCTGGCGAAGCAGGCCCTGGGAGGCCTCGAGGGCAAGCAGCCGCTCGTCCTCGGTCTGGGGGACATTGGCGAGGCGGCGGCGCGAGCGTTCACGGAGGCGGAAGGGGCGCGGCCGGTCCTGCTTGTCAATCGCACCCGTTCCAAGGCTGACAGGCTCGCGAGCTCTCTCGGTGGGACTGTCGTGGCTTGGGACGCTCTGCCCTTAGCGCTTGCCCAGACAGACGTCGTGGTCTCCTGCGCGTCGTTGAGGAACAGCCTTTTGACGGCTGAAATGCTGGCAGCCGCGGCCAGTCAGCGCCCCGAGCGCCGCCTCCTCGTGGTCGACCTCGCGGTGCCCCGCAGCGTGGAGGTGGCGGTTAGCGACGTCGCGGGCGTGGAACTGTTCGACATGGACGACCTCAAGGCCTTTGTCGCCGCGAGGGTCGGCGAACGTTGGGCAGAGGTCCCGGCAGTCGAGCGGATCGTCGCCGACGAACTGGGCCGCTACGGGAACTTCCAGGCTGCGCGTTCGGTGGCACCTCTCGTGAGCCGCATGCGAGACCGAGCCGAGGGCTTCCGCCAGGCCGAGCTCGCGAGGATGGAGGGCCGCCTTGCCTCGCTCGCGCCCATGGAGCGCGAGGCGGTCGAGCTGCTCACGAGGCGGATCGTGGCGAAGCTCCTCCATGCTCCCACGGTCAACTTGAAGGCGGCAGCCGGTACGCCTGGGGGTGACGCACTGGCGGAGGCGTTCCGGGAGCTGTTCGGCCTAGAGCAGAGGTAGTGCTCCTCCGCTTGGCCACTCGCGGGAGCGCCTTGGCGCTCTGGCAGGCACGCCACGTCGTCTCGCTGCTCGAATCGGCTCACCCTGGCTCGGGCCTTCAGGTCGAGCTCGTGACCGTGACCACCGCCGGCGACCGGGCCGCTCAGGTACCTGTATGGGAAATGGGTGGCCGGGGTGTGTTCGTGGGCGAAGTCCAAGCCGCCGTCCTTGATGGCCGGGCCGACGCAGCCGTGCACTCTGCCAAAGATCTCCAGCCTGTCGAGGCGCAAGGCCTCGTCCTGGCGTCTACCCCTGAGCGCGCGGACCCGCGTGACGCCCTCGTCGGGTGCCGGCTCTCCGATCTCGGCCCAGGCAGTGTCGTCGCCACTGGGAGCCAGCGCCGGCGGGCGCAGCTGGCGGCGCTCTGTCCGGGGCTTGTGTTCGAGGGCCTGCGCGGGAATATCGCTACCCGCCTCGAGCGTGTGCCACCGGGCGGTGCTGTCGTGGTGGCTATGGCCGCGCTCGAGCGCCTGGGGCTGTCTCCTCTCCCGATGGAGGTGCTCGCTACCGAGGTGATGTTGCCCCAGGTCGCCCAGGGCGCGATCGCGGTCGAGTGCCGGCAAGGAGATCGCGACGTCCTTGAGCTGGTGCAATCCGTTGACCACCCGCCTACACGGGTGGCTGTGGAGGCTGAGCGGGCATTCTTGGCCTCCATAGGTGGTGGCTGCGACCTCCCGGTTGGCGCCCACGCCGTCTTGCGCGCCGGCGAGCGCCTCTACCTTGAGGGCCTGCTAGCGGCGCCTGATGGGAGCGTCGTCGTTCGGCGCTCCGGGGAGGGCCTCGTTGCCGACCGCGCCGAGCTTGGTCGCCAAGTCGCCGAGGCGGCCCTGGCCGGAGGTGGCCAGGGACTGCTGACCGCCTACCTTCAAGGCAGGGCCCGGCAGTGAGCCGCCCGCCCCCGGCCATGGATGGCCTGACGGAAGGTGCGAAAGGCGTTGTCTACCTCGTAGGCGCGGGCCCGGGCGACCCAGGCCTGCTGACGCTCCGGGGGGCCGAACTGCTCGGCCGTGCCGACGTGGTCGTCCATGATCGCCTGAGCGACGTCGCGCTCCTCGCGCTCGCTCGCCCCGAAGCGGAACTGTTGGACGTCGGCAAACAGCCCGACGACCGCGGGGACCAGGGAGCGATCAACGACCTCCTGGTCGCCAAGGCCAGAGAAGGAAAGGCTGTGGTCCGGCTCAAAGGCGGCGACCCCTTCGTGTTCGGGCGCGGGGGTGAGGAGGCGCTCGCCTTGCTTGCCGCCGGCGTGCCTTTTGAGGTCGTCCCCGGCATCACGTCCGCCATCGCGGTGCCGGCCTCAGCCGGCGTGCCTGTGACCCACCGCGGCCTGTCGCGCTCTTTCACGGTCGTCGCGGGCCATAGCCGCTCGGTCGACCTCCTGCCAGGCGATGGTGGCACGGACTGGGAGGCACTGGCCGCTGTCGGAGGGACGATCGTCGTCCTAATGGGCGCCGCACACCGTGATAAGTGGGCGAGCCGGCTCGTGGGGGGCGGCTTGGCTGCTTCGACTCCCGTGATGGCGGTGCAATGGGGCACCCACAGCCGCCAGTCGGTGGTGCGCACCACCCTTGGCGACCTGGCCGGTGCCCCGATGAGCCCCCCGGTCACGTTCGTGGTCGGCCAGGTGGCCGGGCTCGACCTTTCTCAGCGTGAGCAGGGTCTTCTCGCCGGGAAATCTGTTGTCGTGACGCGCGCGGACGACCAAGCCGGAGGGGTTTCGGCCAAGCTCCGGGATCTAGGTGCTCGGGTGGTGGAGGTCCCTGCCATTGCCTTCAAGGAGCCGGCAGACCGCGGCGCGGCTTTGGTTGGCGCCGTAGGACGACTGCGGGCAGGTGGGTGCGCATGGGTGGTATTCAGCTCGGCCAATGCCGTCGAGCGGTTCTTCGAGCTGGTCCCCGACGCTCGGGCGCTCGGCGGTACGAGGGTGGCGGCGGTGGGGCCAGCTACAGCCGAGGCGTTGCTGCGGTTCCGGATCGTGGCGGACCTGGTGCCTGCCGAGCAGAGCGCGGCTGGTCTGGTGGCGGCCTTCCCGGCCCCCGGCCCCGCCCTGTTGCCCG
>JAJZYO010000372.1 GCA_021798075.1 Actinomycetes bacterium | reverse complement strand
TCCGATCTCCGAGCCGTTGTCGATGAGCGCCATCTTCACCTGCACCGCGGTGCCGGCGGCAAAACCCGTGTCACCGGGCACGCTCAGTACGCCGCGCCCGTTTACCTGGGCCCGGACCGCCTGCGAGCTGACCGGCTCGGTGGCGGCGGGCTGCGCCTCCGAATCATCGCAGCTGTCCCCCTCGTCTCCACCGCAACTCGTGTTGCCGACCGCAACCCGGTGGACTTGGAACGACGTCACGGTCATACCGCCCCGCTCAGGAACGATCAACATCAACGAGCCCGAGCACCGCAGCGTGTGGTCCTCTGCCCGGCAGGAGGGGTTTGGCACCGCACTCTGCTCGCTGGAGGCGGTCAGGCCGATCCGAAGGTCACTCGCACCGCTGTAGGTGCCCGGGTTCTCGACTATCACGGTGGCCGCCGGGGTAGACAAGCCCCCCGCGGCAAACGCGGTTGAACCGAAAGTCACCCCGAGCAGGGAGGCCGAAAGCACCGCCGCAAACCGCGTGCCCCAGTTAAGTACCATCTGCAACCTCCGGATTGGCGAGCGCATTGTCCTTAACGCAAGTAACACCAGCCTCGGGCAGCGGGGCGCCTTGGGATAGGGCCCATGGTCACCAGGTGGGAGGACCTAGGTCATCCGCCCCCTTGGTGCTCCCGAGCGGGCACAACCGGGACGACTTACCCAACACTCGCCACAGTTTTCAAGCACCTCGCGTAGGACCCTTGAGCCCTAATGGACGAGCCACTGTGCCTGTCACGGTCGCGGCGCACCGCCACTAGGATGGACAAAGGAGGCGCAACTTTCTTGGCATTTCTGCGGCCTACGTCGGTTATGGTTGCACCGGTCCTGGCGATTGCAACCGCGCTCCCACTGAGCCTAACAGCGCCCCAACTGACCGGGACCTCACCGCTCACCGTACCCACCGACAACATGGGCCGTACGCAAGCTGTGCAACGCGCCTGTACCGACGGCTCCTCTACTGCTTGCCAGAAGGCAGTCCTACGGGCCATCAACGGTGCCCGTCGCGCCGAGGGCACGAAACGCCTCAACCTGCCCGCCAATTACTCCCGGCTCAAGGTGCCTCAACAGCTCTTGGTGCTCGCCCACCTAGAGCGGGTGGACCGCGGCCTGCCGGGCTTTACCGGCTTGTCAATGAAGTTGGACAAGCTCGCCCGCCAAGCCGCCCTTTCCAGGACTCGTCCCATCGTGCCTTCCACCGCCTCTTGGGGCTCCAACTGGGCCAGCGGGGAGGCATCCGCGCTTCTCGCCACCTTCGACTGGATGTACAACGACGGGCCAGGCTCGCCAAACCTCGAGTGCTGCAGTGAAAACATGACTGGTTGCTGGGGCCATCGCCTCAACATCCTCGGCCACTACGGGCCACACCCCTCCATGGGGGCGGCCTTCACCATCGTCGACGGCGTCACTTCCTTGACCGAACTCTTCTCGTCCTCGCCGGCGGGGCCCTTGCACTACAGGCTCCCAAGAATATCCGCGGTCCCCGCTCGGGGTCACTGAAGGCCCGACAACCGGTTCTAGAGCCAACCGGCCTCGTGGAACGCCTTGCCGCCGGGGCGAGAACCCATGCACGTCCCTTCTGCGCGCCACCGGGGTGCCGGTATCAACGGCGCCCCGGTCGCTAACTGGTTAAGCTTGGCAGAGGCCAGCTGGCAGTCCACCGGCGGGCCTCTGCGTTCTTCCATCAGCCTGGGCGGTGAACCCCGCGGCTTTGGCTGGCCGGAAGCTCCCCTCAGGCCGACTTCCTAGCGGCTCACCAGACCGCGATACCCACCACGCCCGTTCCCGGCGTGAGGGCCTCGGAGGTCCGGAGGCTCGTGGCGTTGCCGAAGCCGGTCACGCTGCCGCTCCGGCTCACCAGCCAGTAGCCGTGGTCGTCGGGTGTCGGTGCCATAGCCACGATGGGCGAGGCGAGGGCCTTGCCGGCGAGGGAGCCGCAGGTGCGGGCCGAACCGAAGGCCGACACCGCGCCGTTGGACCCTACGAGCCAGTAGCCCTGGCCGTCGGAGGTGGCTGCCATGCCCACTATGGGCGAGGCGAGGGTCTTGCCCCCGAGCGATCCATAGAAGTGGGCGCTGCCGAAGGCGAACACGCCACCGTCCCGGCCAATGAGCCAGTAGCCGCGTCCGTCAGGGGCGGCCGTCAGGCCGATGATCTGGGTGTTCAGGTGCCTGGCCCCAAGCGAGCCGAAGAAGTGGGCGCTGCCGAAGCCGAACACGCCGCCGTCCCGGCCGACCATCCAGTAGCCGCGTCCGTCAGGGGCGACCACGAGCGCGAGGATGTTGGCCACCCGGACGTGCATGCCGGGCAGCGAGCCGAAGCTGGGGGCAGCGCCGAAGCGGAGCACCGAGCCGTTGGAGGTGGCCAACCAGTAGCTGGCGGGGACCGCAGCAGCCTTCACGCTAACGGACAAGGCTCTTTGCGTGCCACCACGCAGGTAGGTAGCCGTGACCGCCCCGCCCCCGTTCCACCTGGAGGAGGTGCACTGGCCCTGGCCCTGGTCGTCCAACTGGATGGTGCACACGAGGCGGGAACCGGCTTTTACGAGGACCGTGCCGCCCCGGGCGCCCAGAACCTTGACCTTGTAGCTGACTGCGGTCATCCCGCCGCTCTTGGCAGGAGAGGCCGTCAAGGTCAGGTTGGCCGACGAAGCGCCTTTGGTCTCGGCCCCTGCGGCCGCGCCGGCGCCTGTAGCCGAACCACTAGGTGACGCGCCCTGGCCTGATGTGGCCGGGATCACACCGGGGGACACGGGTGCGGTGACTGGCCCCTTGGGCGGGACGACGGGTGATGTCGGCGATGTCGGCGATGTCGGCGATGTCGGCGACTGGGCCACCGGGGTGGCGTTCGCTTCGCTAGAAAACGCCGAAACACCGGCGGAGGTCACCGTCTGGACGACGAAGTAATACTTCGTACCGTTTGTCAACCCGGTCACCGTGTAACTGGTGCCGGCAACCACGGTGACCGATACCGACAAGTCTTCGCCCCCCGGCGCTGTCCCCATGAACACGTTGTAGCCGTATGGGGTGCCCGTCCCCATAGAGGTGGGGGCCGACCAACTGAGGTTCACCTGCCCGTCAGCTCCCGTCGCTCCGAGGTTCGTCGGCACCCCGGCTAGGGTCGCCGTACCGGTTCCGCCACTGCCACTCCCGTGGCCCCCACCGCTCTCGCCCTCTGTGCTGGCAACGCTGAAGGTGCTGACTTGGGTAGGGTCAGCTCGGTAGGGGTCCGCACTGATGGCCGTACCCGCCTTCAACTGCTCGGCGAAGCGCTCGAGCTTTGCGAGCGTCTGACCGACCTTGAAGACGTCGTTGCCATCGTACGCAAAGCGCAGGTACCTGCCACCGACGCCGACATCGACGGTGCCTGAGCTTTCGGTGCCCGCCTGCGCGATAAG
>JAJZYO010000371.1 GCA_021798075.1 Actinomycetes bacterium | reverse complement strand
TGGGCTGACGTGGTGCGTTACGTGGGCCTGGGTGGCCCCCACGCGGCGCGCGGCATGGTGGCAGAGCCTTACCAGGACGGTGCGGCCGACGTGGAGGTGGCGATGCGTTCCTACCCCGGGTTCGAGCTGTCTGCGTTCGCTCGCGCCCTCCGCCGGGACGGGTCGGGCCCGATCCTTTCCTACAAGGACAAGTACCTCGGGGGCGAGGGCATGGTGAGCGCCCCCCGCGAGCTGCCGGCGCAGCTGCCGGAGAGCTTGCAAAAAGAGCTGGCCGAAGCGGCTTTGACCGTGGCCGGGTTGTCGGCTTTGAGGGGTGTCTGGAGGCTCGATTTCCTGGTGAGCTCGTCCGGCGAGAGCTGGTGGGTGAACGAGGTCAACACCATCCCGGGGAGCCTCGCCAAGTACCTGTGGGTGGGCGGAGCAGAAAGGTCTTTCCCGAGGCTGCTCGCCGACATGGTCGAAGAGGCGAGGGCTCGCCCGAGCGCCCGTTGGGGCGCGGCCGGGGCTGATGGCACCGCCCTTCGTTCGGCGGCCGCCATCGCCAGCAAGCTGGCCCAATGAGGGTGGTGGACGAATGGGCTTCCCGGCGAAGTTGCTCAACCCAGGCGAAGAAGTGGCGCTCGACCTGCGGCCGCACTGGAAGTTCCTCGGCGCTCCGGCATGCGCCGTGGTGGCCATGGCTGCGGGCTCGGTGTTCGCGCTAGTCGAGGGCGTACCTCGCTTGGCGGATCTCGCCCTGGCGGCGGCGTTGGTGTTCTGCCTCTTGTGGCTCGCCGGGCGCTGGCTCCGGTGGGCCTCCTCGAGCTTCGTCGTCACCTCCCAGAGGTTGGTCGTGCGAAGGGGGGTCCTGCGCCGGACGGCGCGGGAGATCCTCCTCGACCGGCTGACCGACATCTCCTCCAGCCAGACGCTCCTCGACCGGCTCCTCAGGTGCGGTGACGTCCTCGTAGAGTCCCCGGGCCGCGACAGCCCCGAGGTGTTCAAAGACCTGCCTCGGCCTGCCGCGGTCCGCAACTTGATCTGCCAGCTTGTCGTCCAGTCCCGCGCCGCCTTCAGCGCCGGCGGGGGCGCCGTCCCAGACTGGCCAGAGGACCATGGCCCCGTTTGGGGACGGGGGGCCCGCCTCGAGGCGGCGCCCGGGGTTGGGGCCCCGGGCGCGCCAGAAGACATAGCCGGCCAGCTCGCCCGGCTCGGCGAGCTGCGCCGCCGCGGCGTGATCAGCCGGCGCGAGTTTGCCACCAAGAAGGCCGAACTGCTTTCGCGGATGTAGCCGCGATGGACGAAAACGAGGCCCTCGAACTGTTGGGCCGCCTGCTCCCCGCCGCACCACCTGGTGAGGTCTGGTGGGGCGACGACGCCGCCGCGGTGGCCGTGCCTGGAGGGGGGCGCCAGCTACTGCTGGCCCTCGACACCGTCGTCGCGGGCGTCGACGCGGATCTCTCGCTGACCAGGCTCTCGGACCTCGGCTGGAAGGCCATGGCGGTCAACTTGAGCGACATAGCCGCGATGGGGGGCACGCCGGCGCACGCCGTGGTGAGCGTGGCGGGGCTCGGCGCGAGCAGCCTCCCCGACCTGTACGAGGGCCTTCTCGAGGCTTCCACCCGTTACGGCTGCCCGGTCGTGGGCGGCGACCTCTCCTCCGGCGAGCAGCTGGTGGTGAGCGTCGCCGTCACGGGTTGGTCGGAAGGCCACGCCGTGCTGCGCAGCGGTGCGAGCCCGGGCGACACGATCTGGGTCACGTCGCCCCTCGGGGCGGCGGCGGCGGGGTTGCGCTGCCTGAGGGAGCGGGCGGCCAGGGGCCGCGCCGGGTGGGCGCGGGACGGGCAGCTGAGCCCAGAGCAAGAGGCGCTTGTCAGCGCCCACGCCCGCCCGGTGCCGGCGCTGGCGGAAGGTTCGGCTGCCAAGAAGGTTGGCGCCACGGCCATGATCGACGTGTCCGACGGCCTGGCCACTGACCTTTCGCGCCTGGCACGGAGCTCCGGGGTGGGCTTCGAGCTGGCCGAGGTCCCGGTGGCCCCCGGCGCCACCCTCCTGGAGGCCCTGGGAGGCGGTGACGACTACGTGCTGGTCTTCACGCTCCCTCCTCCGGTCGCGCCCGCGCCCGCTTTCGAAGCCGTCGGGCTGCGCGCCCCGATCCCTCTCGGCGCCTGTGTGGCCGACACCGGCCGGCACCACCTCGGAGGCGTACCGCTGGCCGTTGCCGGCTGGGAGCACGTGCTCTGAAGGCCCTTGCGACCTGCCGATGCCCGTGGCACCAGACCGACCGGTCGCGCGTAGAAGGGGTGGGAGCGTAACGTTCGCGGCTTTTCTCCGTCGTTACTCAAGAGGACCGGGCCGCCCGCCGAGACTCATGGTGGAGATTTTTTTTGGGACGCTCGGGACGAGGAGGAGCTAGAGCAACGTGAGCGAGGCAAGCCCAACCGTTTTGCAGTCGAGCTCTCAAGCCCGAGGCTCATCGTTCGGGGCTGCGCGCCGGCCGCTCCGGCCAGGGGTGGTCAACCTGGGCGGCCATGGCACTGACGCCGCGCCGGCAACCCAGCGGGACGACTCCAGCGCCAACCATGCCGGCCAAGCGTTCGTCGACCTGTTGCTCGTTGGGGCGACCGCCGCCCACTGCCCGTTGGCCCTCCTCACCGTGGCGAAGGGCGGCAGCTGGAGCACCCTCGCCTTCGGGGTGGAGCGCGAGGCCCTGGAGGACCCAGAACTGTTCGCCATCATTGCCGGCCGGCGCGAGCCGGTCGAGGTGACGGACCCGGCCACCAACCCAGCGCTTTCCCACAGCCGGCTGGCCCGGTCCAACCTCGGGGTCCGCTGGCTCCTGGCGGTCCCCCTGACGGGGCCGAGCGGCGACGTCATTGCCATCTTCGCCGTGCTCGACACCCACCCCCGTGAGCTGTCGAGGCGCGAGCGCTCTGCGATGGTGGCGGCTGGGCGTCTCATCTCGAGCGCCCTTTCCATGCACAGGGCGACCGACAACCTGCTCGCAGCACCCGCCGCGCCGGGTGAGGCGTCCAACTGCTCCCGGCCTGCCTCTGACGGCACCTCGCTGCTGCGCAGCCACGAAGTGGCCGCCCTCTTCGACGTGACGGAACGCACGGTCATCAACTGGGCGGCGTCGGGCAAGCTGTCGTGCCTCCGCACCGTCGGCGGTCACCTTCGCTTCCGCAGCGAGGACGTGATGGCCCTGCTGGAGGTCAACTCGCTCCGCCGGCCTCCCTTGGCCGGTTCTTGAGGCCGCCAGGCAAGTTCGCCTTTCCCGTAACCTGACGTTAGCGTAAGGCGCCGGTAGTATCCCCTCCTACCGCAACGAGGAGGGCGAGGCCTTGGACCAGGGGTCAGGACTATCTACGCGCACGGGGGCGAAGGCGGCGCGAAGGGTGCACTACAAGTGGATCGCCCTGTCCAATACCACCCTCGGGGTGCTCATGGTGAC
>JAJZYO010000370.1 GCA_021798075.1 Actinomycetes bacterium | reverse complement strand
TAGTCCAAGTAGCTCTTCAGCTTGGTGAGAGCACCCACCACTTCGGAGTTGCCGACGGCAAAAGCGACCCGCCAGCCTGCCATCGAGAAGCTCTTGGTGAGCGTGTACAGCTCGACGGCGACTTCCTTGCCACCGGGCACCTGGAGGACCGAGGGGGGCTCGTAGCCGTCGAAATAGGTGTCGGCGTAAGCAAAGTCGTGGACGAGCAGCACGTCGCGCTCCCGAGCGAACTCGACGAACTTGGCCATCGTTGCCAGGTCCACGCACTCGGTCGTCGGGTTGTGAGGGAACGAAAGCACGGCCACTTTGGGCTTCGGTGACGCGCCTTCCCAGGCGGATACGAGGTTGGCCAAGAAGTCCTCCCCCGGGCCGACCCGGACATGGCACACCGACGCGCCGGCAAAGAGCGGCCCGTAGAGGTGGATCGGGTACGAAGGCGAGGGCACGAGGGCGGTGTCGCCCGGCCCGACCAGCACCCACATCAGGTGGGAGAGGCCCTCTTTGGCCCCGATGGTGAAGACCACCTCAGCCTCGGGGTCGAGCTCGACACCAAAGCGCCGGCGGTAGAGCCTGGAGACGGCCAGGCGCAGGTTGGGGAGCCCACGCGACGACGAGTAACGGTGGTTGCGCGGGTTGCGGGCGGCCTCCGCCAACTTGTCGACGGCCACCTGCGGGCTCGGGATGTCAGGGTTGCCGAACCCGAGGTCGATCACGTCCTCGCCGGCCCGGCGCATCTGGTCGCGCAACTGGTTGATCGACGCGAACACATAAGGCGGCAGCTCGCCTATACGTCGGAACTCCATTGGACTCCTGGCCTCCTCGGTATGCCCCCGTCGAGGCTACTCAGCCCACCCTACTCGGCGAGTGACCAGGCGGACGCGCCCGGGCGCGGCACAGTCAGGGGGTGCGGGCGCAGGACCGGTCGCTTGGCCTTCAGGGGTGGGGGCCGGCGAAGCGGTGCAGCGCCACCGCCAGCGCCACGGCCACGTTGAGCGAGTCCACCCGAGGGGCCATGGGCACCCGTACCTGGCGACAGGCGGAGAGCACCGCCGCCGACAAGCCGCTCCCCTCGGCGCCCACTATGAGAGCGACCTTTTCCCCTTGGAGGGCGTCAGCCGCGTCCTGCACCGCCTCGGCCGAACCAGCCGGCGTGAGGGCGACAGCGACAAAGCCGTTCTTTCCCAATAACTGAAGGCTGCCCGGCCACGGTTCGAGGCGAGCGAACGGCATGCGGAGCACGTGCCCGAGCGAGACCCGGACGCTCCGGCGGTAGAGGGGGTCCGAGCAAGTCGGGTCGAGCAGCACTGCGCCGGCACCGAACGCGGTGGCGTTGCGGAAAATCGAGCCGAGGTTCTCCTGGTCGGTGACCCCCTCGACGACCACGACGAGGCGCTCTCGAGCGAGCAGGCTCGTCGCCTGCGCCGGCGGGAGCCGTCGGGCGAGGCCGAGAACGCCCCGGTGCACCTCGAAGCCGGCGACCCCGGCCATGACCTCGTCGTCTGCCACGTAAACCGCCGTCTCAGGCGGCAACGCGAGGCCGGCGAGGGCGGGGAGGCGCCGGCGCAGCACCAGCACCGACTCGAGCGGGTAGGGCGACGCCAGCACCGCCTCGAGGGCGAAGCGCCCCTCCACTATGAAGTACCCTCCTGCCAGCTCGGCGCTCCGGCGCAGGGCCGAGTCCTTCAGGTCACGGTAGGGACGGAGGCGCGGGTCGGCCGGCGAAACAACCTTTTCCGCCGGTGTCACTCCTCGGCACGGGCGCGCAGCTCCCGGAGAGCGGTATAGGTGATGCGGCCCTCAGCCCGGCGCTTCACGAAGACTGGCAAGGGGACTTTCAGCTCGACCACGAGGTTGTAGGTCACGTCCGCCGAGCCGTCGTCGGTCGGGTAGATCTCGTAGCTGCCGTCGAGGCGGCGCGTCACGTCGCCCTCGACCTGCCGCCACGAGAGCCGCGAGGGCGCCCCGCTGTAGTCGTAGCTGAGGGTGTACGAGGTGCTCCGCCCGAACGCCGCCGCCCGGAAGGCCACCCGCAGCGGCCTGCCCTCGAGGTCGCGCTCCTCGATCGAGACGGCCTTTATGTCGCTCGCCCACTCCGGGTAGCGCTCGAAGTCGGTCAGCACCTGGAAACAGTGGTCTGGGCTGGCCCGGACGACCATCCTTTCGGTTACCTGCTCTTCCACCTGGCACCTCCCGGACAAAGAATCTAGTGCCGCCTATAGGGGCCCTCGCCCCCTTGCCGGGCTGGGAACACGTTGTTGCCCCCCATTGGCTGCTGTCCGCTACCGGGCAAAAGTCGCCCGTCGTGGCCCTACTGGGCGCCACCGCCAGCCTCGCCGCCGGCCTCGCCGCCAGCCTCGTCGCCAGCCCGGCCCCCGCCTCCCGCCAAGCGCTCGAGGGCGTCGGCCAGGCGCAGGGAGAGGACGTCGTAGGAAAGTTCTCGCTCGGCGCGCCGGCGCCCCGCCTCCCCCATCCGGCGGGCGAGCGCGGGCTCGGTCAGCACTTCCACGAGAGCATTGGCCACGCCCTCGGCCTCGGCTTCCCGGTGGTGGGACGACAGGAGCGCCGTGGGCTTTCGTGGCTTCACGACCACGCCGGTCTCGCCGTCGAGCACCGCCTCACTGGACCCGCCGCTATCCAGGGTTATGCACGGGACGCCCGAAGAAGCAGCTTCGACGAGGACCACACCGAAGCCTTCCTGTTCGAGGCCCCCCCAGCGCGAACGGCTGCACAGGGCGAAACAGTCGGCACAGGCGTAGAAATCGGGGAGCTCGGCGTCGGCCAGCTCGCCGAGCAACTTGACCGGGACCGTCGCGGCGCCTGCCAGGCGCTCGAGACGCCCGCGGTCGCGCCCGTCGCCGGCGATCGCCACCGAGATGCCCGGCAGGCGCGCCGAAGCGCGCTCGGCGGCTTCGATCAAAGTGTCCATGCCCTTCCTGGGCACGAGCCGGCTCACGCTCACTGCCAGGGGACCACCCGCCGGCAACCCGAAGCGCGCCCGCGCCGCCAACCTCTCTATATGGGGGAGCGGCCGGAACCGCTCCGGGTCCACGCCCGGAGGGATCCGGACGGTTGGAGGAAGGTCCCCTCCCTCGTCGTCGTCCCTGCCGTTGCCCTTGCGCCCGGCCCGCAATACCCTCCGGCCCTCCGACTCGGCGTACCCGCCGGCGGCGACCCATAGCGAGGCACCTCGGAGCGCCCGGGCCATCAGCTGCCGGCTGGCGGGAAGGCGGCCCGGGACGGTCACCTCGGCGCCGTGGAGCACCAAGGCGTAAGGGAGCCCCAGGTGGGGCCCGAGGAGCCCGAGGGGTAACGCCGGGTCGATCACGACTGCCTTGGCGCCAAAGGCCTGGGCCAGACGGCGGACCTTGCGGGCGAGGAGGGGGTGCGGGAGCAGCACCGGCTCCTTGGACCGTACGACCCTGAACTTCTGCTGGGC
>JAJZYO010000369.1 GCA_021798075.1 Actinomycetes bacterium | reverse complement strand
TCTGTTGTGGCAGCTGTGGCCATGTTGCTACCGCTCGGGGTGGGGAGCGAAGTGTCGGCTCAGACTGTGCCGAACTCCAGACCGCCCGGGCCCGAGCAGCTCGTACCGCCGGCACCGCCGGCACCGCCGGCGCCACCTGGAGGGCCGCTTGTCACATCGTCGGGGAGCGACGCTTCGTGCCCACCGACCACCTCTGCGGCTGCGGATAGCTCCACGCTGAGCGCACCGGTCTTGGCCCGTGCGCTCCAGGGGGAGAACTCGGCCACGGTGCTCTGGTGCCCACCCGCGAGCGGTGCAGGCAGGGTGACGAGCTATACGGTGACGGCCGAGCCAGGGGGCGAGAGCGTGACAGCAGATGTGCCGAACGACTGGGCCATAGTGGACGGCCTTTCCAATGGCACGAGCTACACCTTCAGCGTCGTCGCCAACACCTCGGCCGCTTCTGCCAGCGCGGCTGGCTCCAGCCCGGCTGCCGCGACCAACCCGGTCACCCCCGAGATGACCCCGCAGCCGAGCGACGTCGTCCGCGGCACCCCTAAGAAGGTTACCTACGACGGGTACTCGCTCATGATCGGCGGGAAACGTGTGTTCATCACAGCCGGCGAGTTCGACCCGTGGCGCACGCCGTCGCCCTCGCTATGGTTGGACCTGCTCCAGAAGATGAAGGCCGACGGCTACAACGCCGTCACGGTCTATTTCGACTGGGCCTACCAGTCGCCTTCGCCCGGGGTGTACGACTTCACCGGCGTGAGAGACATGAACGAGTTCTTGAACATGGCCCAAGAGGCCGGTCTCTACGTTATAGCCCGGCCCGGGCCCTACATAAATGCCGAGACCAACGGCGGCGGTATCCCGGCTTGGGTGCTGACCAGCCCGAACGGCTACCGGAGCGACGTGGAGCCGTACCTGTCCGCGGCACTGCAGTGGTACTCGGAGATCGACCCGATAATCGCCGCCCACCAGGTCACGCGTGGCGGGGACGTGATCTTGTACCAGATCGAAAACGAGTACACGGCTCACGGCACCGCCGCCGACCAGTACATGGCCGACCTCGAGCAGCAAGCGATCAACGATGGGATCGACGTGCCGTTCACCTTCAACCAGTGCTGCGGGGCTCAGACCTTCACGAGCGGCCTCGGCGCGGTGGACATAAGTGGCACGGACAACTACCCGCTCGGTTTCAACTGCGCGAACACCTCCGCGTTCACCGAGCCCTACGGCTACCCTAGCTACCCCGGCGAGCCGGTCTACCTGCCCGAGTTCCAGGGTGGCTCCTTCGACGGCTGGGGAGGTTCCGGCTACGCGGACTGCTACAAGATGACCGGTCCGGACTTCGAGGACGTGTTCTACAAAAACAACGTTGCCCAAGGAGTGACGATCTCGTCCAACTACATGGGGGTGGGCGGCACCAACTGGGGCTGGCTGCCTGACCCGCAGGTCTATACGAGCTATGACTACGGCGCCGCCATCAGCGAGACCGGCGAGATCGGCACTCCCTCGCACCCGAACGACATCGTCGGGTCCAAGTACGGCGAGAACAAGCTGATCAACGAGTTCGAAACCTCGACCGGGCCGTTGACCGAAACCCAGGCAGGCCCGGCCCCCACCCCTGACAACAACGCCATCTTGACCATGTCTCGCTACAACCCGAGCAACGGGGCGGAGTTCGTCTACCTCCGGCAGGCCAACGCCTCCTCCACCGCGACTGTGAGCACCCACCTGGCGCTCAATACCGACGTGGCGGCCGGGTACACCTACGACGACACGAGCTCAGCCCTCGTCTACAGTGGCAACTGGACGCACGCCGGGCCGTCGACCGGCTATACCAACGGGGACTACGACCAGACCGAGTCGTGGTCGCAGCAGACGGGAGCGAGCGTCAGCGTTACCTTCACTGGCACAGCGGTCCAGTGGATCGGCCCAAAGAACACGAACGGCGGCATCGCGGCGGTATCCGTAGACGGTGCCAGTCCGACCTATGTCGACACGTTCGACCCGTGCTGCAAGGAGTTCCAGCAGGTCCTCTTTGCTGACACCGGGCTCACCCAGGGGACGCACACGCTCACGGTCACGGTGACCGGGAACAAGGACCCGCAATCAACGGCGGACACTGTGGTCATAGACGCCATCGACGTGCCAACCCCGGCGGAGTTGGCGGACTACTTCCCCGTCGTGCCCCAGAGCGGCACCATCACCTTGGAGGGCAGGGATGCTCGCCTGCTCGTGGCCAACTACAGTTTCGGTGGCCAGCACCTCGTTTACTCGACTTCGGAGCTTACGACCCACGCGACGATCGGGGGCGAGGACGTCGCCCTCCTCTACGACCCCGCTGGCACCGACGGTGAGACCGTCCTCAATTACACGGCCAAGCCGGCGGTAGAGGTCCTCTCGGGCAACGTCCAGGCCAACTGGGACCCGACCAGCGGCGACTTGCGCCTCGACTACGTGCACAACGGCCTCCAGGAGGTGCGGGTCACCGGAGGCGGCCGTCCGCCCCTGCTCCTACTGATCGCGGGCACCAACACGGCGGAGGAGTTCTGGCCGGAGCAAACGAGCGCTGGGCCCGTGCTCGTGGAGGGCGCCTACCTGGTCCGCACGGCCAGGGTTCGTGGCTCGCAACTACTCCTTACGGGTGACACATCGACCAGTGGCCCGCTTTCGGTCTGGGCCGGCCCAGCCATCACGTCGGTCTACTGGGACGGCGCTCCCGTGGCCGTGCAGCGTCAAGCAGACGGCTCGCTCGCCGGCACGGTGCCCGGGCCGGCGCCCGTTATGCTCCCGGTGCTCACTGGTTGGAAGTTCGCCTACGGTGCTCCTGAGGCGCAGCCTGGTTTCAACGACAGCAACTGGACGCTGGCTGACCATCCTGTCTCCAACGCGGGCTCGCCATCGACCCCGGTGCTGTACGCCTCTGACTACGGCTTCGGGTACGGGTTCGTGTGGTACCGCGGCCATTTCATGGCGACCGGCAACGAGACCGGGGTAAAGCTGACGGTCGACGGGGTAGCGCCGACCGGTGCTTACTCAGCCTGGCTAAACGGCGCCTTCCTCGGTTCGGCAGGGGCCGCCGGCCCATCCACGACGACTTTCACCTTCCCTGCGGGCTCGGTGAAGGCCGGTAAGGACAACGTAATCGCCATCCTGGTGGAGAACACGGACAACCCTGAAGGGCCGTCGGGGGAAAAGGTCGGTCTCTACAGCGCTTCTCTTGTCGGGTCGTCCCAGCCGATCACCTGGCGCTTGAAGGGCGCTGACCCAGTCCTCCAGGATCCGGTGCGGGGGATAATGAACGCCGCCGGCTTGTACGGTTCCGAGCACGGCTGGGACCTGCCCGGTTACCCGGACGGGAACTGGACGCCAGTGACGTTGCCGGACAGTTGGGCGGCTCGCGGTGTGCCCGCCGGCATCGGCTGGTACCGCACCACCTTCAACCTGCACCTC
>JAJZYO010000368.1 GCA_021798075.1 Actinomycetes bacterium | reverse complement strand
TTCCGAGTGCAACCCACGGACGGTCGAGGTCAGCGGCACCACATGAACTACGGAGGTCTCGGCGCTCAGGATGCGTTGGGCAGATACGACTACCGCTGGGTGACGGAACCCGGCCTCTCGACCCTGGGGTAGCCCGAGGTCGAGGTCGACAACGTCACCCGAGGTCAGCATCGAGCCAGGCCGTCTCGTCGGCGCGCAACGGCTGAGCCAGCTGCTCCCCGACACGGTCCTGGCGGAGAGCGCGAACGGCGAGGCTGACGGTGCGACCGACCGTGGTCCCAAGCTCGTCAGCCAGCCGCTTCAGCTCATCATGTGTCTCGCCATCAACGCGCACGCTCGTGGACTGCATGCAGATCAGCATACACGACGGGGTCGGCTGTTCCGGCCCAGCGCTCGCCGGTGCGTGTGGCCTGCAGGAGTGTTCAGGGCAGCGGATATGGGGCAGGTCCTGCCTTGCGATCAACCGGGCCGGGCCGGCGCAACACCGTCGTACTGCCGTTTTCCCTTGCTGGAAAAGGAGTTTGATTGGCCGCACATACGAGGGTTTCTGGGCCCACCCTGTGTTGCGAGGACGCATGGCCCATAGGTGGGAGCCATGCCGCGTGGCAGCCGACGCAGCAGGCGCGCCGAGGTTTGCAAGGCTTGGCCGCATGGGGACGGCAGGACCCCAGTCGTGGCCCATAGTCGGAGGGAACCTCCACCAAGTAGGAGCGAGATTCTAAGCCGTGGCCATGCGGACGCTCCGACGAAGGACTACGGGGCTGGTCGCTGCTGCCGCAAGCGTCTTGCTCTGGCTCTTGCCGACGGCCGGCAACGCGAAGGCTCAGTCGGACCGCCCGCCCACGGGGGCCTCGGACAGCCTCGATTGGCAAGCGACAAGCTGCCCAGGACAGACCTCCCCGTCCCCGGGCGGCCAGTACCCCGACGGCAGGGTCGTTGTCTGCGTCAGGGTCCCTGACGTGCCGGGCGGGACCTATCACCTTGCGTGGACCGGCTACCTTTCCCAGCTCCTCGGCAAGACGACGCCCACGACCCTTCCAGCGGCTAGCGGCGGTGCCAGCCCAGCGGTCCTGCTTAGCGCAACCCCCCGATCCGTCACGCCAGGCCCCAGCGCGTGACCCTGACGGGCACCCTGCGGCGCCCACAGCGGGTCAATGAGAGCCCGCTTGTATCCTTCTGCTGGGGTGGCTGCCCGGGCGGGCTCCACTACAGCGTTCCCGCACAATGGCTATCGGCCGGCACGTTCCGTGCCAGCATCACCGCTCCGGCTGCACCGTGGGCGGAGACCGCCCCTGACAGAGTGAGCTCGCCCGTCCCCGGCGACTACGTCATCGGCGTGCAATGTGTCGAGCTGACCAGAGCCTGCGGGCTCGGGCGCGCAGAAGGCGAGGCCGTGGTCCACCTGCGCTCGGCTGCCGCCTACACGTGCCGGAGCGTCCCGGGGTGCGCCCGCCTCGGAGTGTCGCCAGCGGTGGCGAGCCCCGGCGGCGTCGTCCGGCTAACCGGCTACGCCCCGCTCACGGCCACCAGTACCCAGGGAGAGCAGTTGATCGGCGGTTTCGTCGAAGGCGAACGGGGTGGCAACCTAAGCGCGGCGGTGCGTTTCAGCAACCGCGCGCAGGGAAGCCTCACGGTGGAGGTGAGCGCCGGCGACGCGGCGCTGCGCGTGGCGCCCGCGCCCACCTGGGCGAACCTCGGGCGGCTAAAGCCGCTCGGCCAGGTCGCTGGCGAGGAGCAGCCCATCTCGTCCAACCCCGCCGACCCCTCGCTGGTCGCGTGGTGCGCGAACGGTTCTGTCGAGCTGGAGGGCCCCGGGGGCACGACCGAAGTGCCCACCAAGGCGGCGACGGCCGTCCTGCTTGCCGACAGGGCATTGCCGAGCATCGCCAGACAGCAGTTCCGACCAGGCTGCGCCACAGTGGCGGTCGAGGGGGGCGCGGTCTTCGTCGGCTATGCCTATGGCCCCGAGTTGGGGGCGCCCCCGGTCGACAACGTCGCCCTCTACAGCACGGACACTGGTCGCAGCTGGTCGTTGGTGCCCGCTCCCCCAGGGCTGAGCCCGTCTGCGTTCGGAGGCTTCCGTTACGGCCCCGCGGGCGCCGTCGACGCGGTCTTCGCCCGCCCGGCCCGAGCCCCAGGCAAGGTGGACGCGCCCGAGATCGAGCAGTACTCGAGCGCGACCGGGTCTTGGGCGGCGAGCCCGTTCGCTTGTCCCGTGGCCGGCCCGTGCGTTACCTGGGGCGCGACCACGGTGCCCGATTGCGGGATGGACATGAGCATCACCCAAGTGGTCCTCTCCAGCGACGACGGGGGGCACTGGGCCTCGCCTCCAGGGGACCTCGGGTTTGCCGAGACGTGCTGGTCGGCCACGATAGTGGCCCTGTCCCCCGGCAGCGCACTGGTGCTGGCCGTCGACGACGCGATCAACGCATCGGGGCTCTACCCGGCGCTGCTGGCCACCGACGGCGGCCGCAGGTGGCAACAGGTTTCGCTGCCAGCCCTGCCGGGCCAGGTCCCGGGCGCACAAGAGTCGCTGTTCGCGCTCCCCGACGGTGCCATCGTGAGCACCTCGACCCAACCATGGGACTTGCTGGAGCCCGCCGCGAACCACTGGTGCACTGTTGGCGCGGTGCCGGCCCAGCCGAAAGGCACGTTCGCGATCCCCAGTTCGTACGCCGTCATCGGGAGCTCGCTTTGGTGGCTGGTCTCGGGCTTGTCGAGCGGCTCATCAGTGCGCGCCTACAGCCTCGCGGACAGCGACCTGGCATGCCGGGGGTGATCGCTGGCCGCTAATTCTGGCGCGCTGTCTGCACCCGAGAACCGAGCGCTAAACCGTCGATCGGCGCTCGGTTGCCCCTCGCAGGGCGTGCCCGCGGTAACCGCGGATGGGCATTACGTGCGGGCCGTCGGGAACCTGAGAGTGGCTCCAGAACCCCCCTTTGAGGATCGTCGCGGCGGCGAGGGACCAGGCACACATCGTCGTGCGCTGGCCCGGGACAGCCAGGACCGGGCCTAGACGGGGCGACCGCTCACCACCTCGCCCCGTAACGCGGACCGAGGGTCACCCCTCGGGCAAGGGGGCCTCCTGAAGAAAACCGCGAGGCCCTGTCCATCTCGCAGATCCCGTTCGTCGTCCTCAGTGATGAGCCGAAAGCGGCCCGCCTGATCGACAAGGAGACGACGAAATGAACCAGTACTACATCTACCGGCTCGAGCATGGCCTGACCACCGCTGAGCAAAGGGCCGCCGACCAACGTATAGGTGAGCTGGCCGCTGCTCTGGCTGACCTCCGCGGTGCCCTAGCGCTTAGCCTGGGCCGTGGGCTTGGCGCCCTGAAAGCTCTAGGCAGGGTGAACCGTACAAGGAAAGAGGCCAGTGCGGCCGCGGCCGCCCTGGTTGGGCACTGAGGGGGTGGCGCCGGTGCAGTACTTGCTGGTCCACG
>JAJZYO010000367.1 GCA_021798075.1 Actinomycetes bacterium | reverse complement strand
GCCGTGACAGCACGAGCCGCCGGGCGATCTCCGGGTTGGAGAGACCCTCGGACACGTACCGGGCGACGATCTTCTCAGTGCCGGTGAGGGAAGCCGGGCCGGTCTTCGGCCGGGCCCTCCCGGAGCGGACGACCACACCTTGGGACCGCAGGGCTGAACGCGCCCGCCGCACCTCGTAGTCCGCACCGCACCCGACGTACGCCCGCACGGCCTCCCGTCCGGCTTCGAGGGCCTCCTCCCGCCGGCCGGCCCGGGCGAGGCCCAGAGCCGCAGCCTCGTAAGCGCGCGCCGCGTCCAGCAGCCGTGGCGCCTTGGCGTACCCGGCTGCAGACCGGAGGAGCACTTCCGGTGCCCCGGCTACCAGGCCGTGCACGTGCCTTGCCGCGGCGGAGATGCTCCCGACCCGCGGGTTGCGGGCGGCCAGGGCACGTAGTTCTTTGCCGATCGGGAGGGCGTCGGCGGCCCTACCGGTCTCCACGAGGAGCGCAGCCAGCTCCGGGCCGAGCGTGGGGAGCTCCATGGCCAGGCCGGCAGCCAGGGCGGCGTCCCAAGCCGGCTGCAGGATGCCGATCGCCCCCGCCACGTCCCCGGCGGCCGCACGAAGCGCAGCCAGGGCCCGGGCGACGTTGGCCATGCCCCTGATCGGCCCGATGTGGGGGGCCGCCGCCTCGAAGAGCGGTACCCAGCAGGCTGCGGCTCCCGGGCCTTCCCGGGAGAGGGCAGCCAGGCAGCCGAGCGCCATGTCGAGCGGCTGCCACCCCATGCCCAGCTCGGCGTCCAGGGCCCGCTCGGCTTCGAGGTCCGCCAGCGCATCGTCGAGGTCACCTCGAAGGAAGGCGGTACCTGCGCCAAGGCTGAGGCTGAAGTGCACCCCCGCCACCCAGCCAGCGGTCTCAGCGGCCTCCCGTGCCCGGCCGAGCAGCTTGCGGGCCTCGCCCGTACGGTCCGAGTCGACCAGCGCGAGCGCGTACAGCGCATGAGGGAACGAGCCCACGGTGGGCTCCGGGTCGGCGAGCTCGACAGCCTCGGCGAGCGCTACCTCGGCTTCACGGAGGTAGCCGGCATTGCCGGCCGCGTGACCGCGGGCGACGAGCGCACCGACCAGCGCCGGCCCGTTGCCACTGGCACGCGCCTCCGCCTCGGCCCGTCCGGCCAGTTCCGCCACGGGCTCCCAGTGGCCGCGGGGCGCAGCCGCGTTGGCCGCCAGGGACAGCAGTTCGGCTCGCGCCGACCGGCTGGTCCCTGGTCGCCGGGCTGCAAGCTCCGCCTCCAGGCGGGCTTCCTCCAGGCGCCCCTGGAACAGGACGGCCCGTACCAGCAAGGAGCTCAGTTGGTGACCGAGGGGGCCCTGCTCGCCACCGTCCTCGAGGAGCGCCCGGGCCCGCTCTTCCGCCTCCTGACAACGTCCGGCCGCCAGGTCTGCGCTGACTATGCCTGCTTGCGCGGAGCCTCTCCGTTCGTCCCCCGGTCCCAGCACCGCCAGTTCGGCCAGGCGCAGAGCCTTCGAAGTGGCCGGGGCCGCCAACACGGTCGCGTCCGCCAGCCTGGCCAACCACGCGGCGTCCTCGGCACGAGGGCGGCCGAGCAGCAGGTGCTCGGCGACGACCACGCCCGGGTGACCGGCTGCCTCCAGGCTGAGCGCGGCTTCGTGGTGCAGCTCGGCACGCAAGGAGGGCGCCAGGCTCATGTAGAGGGCCTCCCGGTAGAGGTCGTGCCCGAACGCGAGCCGTCCATCGGGGTCGGTGACGAGGACGCCGGCGTCCGTAGCCTCGCTGAGGGCTGGTAACAGCACCGGCGCCGTCGTACCCGCCAGGCGGGCAAGCTCACCGACGTCGAAGGCCATGCCGAGCACCGACGCCAGCCCGAGCAGGTGACGGGTGGGGGAGCCCAGGTGCCCCACGTACCGCAGGATCTCCTCTGGCACCGGGACGTCCCCTGCGCCCCGGGCAAGGACGGCTGTCCCCGACTCGTCGAGGTCGATGCGCTGCTCCCTGAGGAGGGCACCGACAACGGCTCGGACCAACAGAGGGTTGCCTCCGGCCCGGGAGACCTGGGCGCGCAGGTCCGGGCTGAGGCCGGCACCCAGCAGTGATCCTGCCAGCGCCAGGCCCTTTTCGTACGCCAGGGGCCCCAGCTTGGTGCGGGTCAGTACCTGCAGACGCGAAAGCGCTGTAGCCAGGGCCCCGAGCGCCGGGCTTGCCGGTAGGGGGCGCGAGGTGCACACCAGGGCCAGAGGGACGCCGGCAAGGCCCTGGCCGACTGCGCCCAGGACACCGAGCGACTCGTCATCGGCCCAATGGAGGTCCTCGAGAACGACGACGTGCGGTCCCCGCGCGGCCAGTTCGTCGAAAGCGCCGAGCACAACCTCTCGCAGGGCGAAGGTGGCTCGTGTGCCGCTCGCCGCTGCTGCTTCGAGGTGCGGCAGTGCCTCCCGGACGGTGGGCAGCCCCGTTCCGGCTGAGCGCAGCGCTTGGAGGACGGCTCCAAAAGGACGGCGGGTGCCCACGGGGTCGGCCCTGCCCACCAGGACGCGCCAGGGCCCGCCTGGGAGAGCGGCGCGGACCAGAGCGCTCTTGCCTATACCGGGCTCTCCTTCTATGAGGAAAGCGTGGCCTCGCCCGGCGGCCACACCGGCGATGCCACCACTGAGGTCCTCCAGTTCGGCGTCCCGTCCGACGAGCGGGGTCGACGAGGTGGCTACCCTTGCGTCGGCGGGAAGCCCATATCCGGGCAGCACGATATGACTTTAGTGGTCGGGCGTACCTGAGCCCACCGCGGCAAGCCGCCCGTCGTGCGCGGTGCCCTCACGTCGGCGCGCTACTGTCCCGGCTTGGCCGAGACCCTCAATCGTTGGCTGCTGCGCCTCCGAGCCCACGTTCCCATTTCTCCTCGATGCCGGCCAGGCGCCACACGGCAAGGGCGACAAGCCAGGTGACGAGGAAGACACCTACGATCACGAAGCCCGCCTTGTTGATGTTGAAGCCCTGCAGGAACGACCACGGCCAACCGTGCAGGTGGGTCTCCTGGGCCAGCAGGCTCAGGGCCTCGACACCACCGATGAAGACGGCCACGAACACCGAGAGACCGGTCACGGTGAGGTTGTAGTAGACCTTGCGGACCGGGCGCGAGAACGCCCAGTCGTAGGCGAAGTTCATGAAACACCCGTCGAGCGTGTCGAACAGGCTCATACCGGCAGCGAAGAGCACCGGCAGGGACAGCAGGGCGTAGAAGGGCAGGCCGCCGACCACCGCCGTGCCGGCCAGCACCAGTAGGGCAACCTCGGTGGCAGTGTCGAAGCCGAGACCGAAGAGGAAGCCGACCGGGTACATCTTCCAGGAGGCGTCCACCTTGCGCGACAGCGGGCCGAGCACCCGCATCAGGAGGCCCCGGGAGTCCAGCTGGCGCTCGAGCTCCGCCTCGTCGTAGGCACCTTTGCGCATCTTCCTGAA
>JAJZYO010000366.1 GCA_021798075.1 Actinomycetes bacterium | reverse complement strand
CATGGGAGTAGGCCTTGGCGGCCCGGGCGATGGCACTGGTGTGTATCCCGGCCTTGTGGGCGAACGCAGACACGCCCACGAAAGGCTGGTGGGGGTCCGGCGCCTGGTTGACGATCTCGGCGATGTGGCGCGCCACCGGCGTGAGCAGTGGCAGGCGGCCCGGCTCGACCGTGCCGACGCCGAGCTTGAGGGTCAGGTTGGCGATCACCGCCGTGAGGTCGGCGTTGCCTGTGCGCTCCCCGTAACCGTTGATACAGCCCTGCACGTGGTCGGCACCCTCCAGCACGGCCACCACCGTGTTGGCCACGGCGCAGCCGGCGTCATTGTGGAAGTGCACTCCCAAGCGGCCCTGCACCAGCGAGCGGGCCTCGGCCACCACCCTTGCCACCTGGTGCGGCAGCATGCCCCCGTTGGTGTCGCACAGCACGGGCACCTCCCCCACCTCGGCCACCACGGCGAGGAACTCCCGGGCGAAGGACGGGTCCTCCACGTAGCCGTCGAAGAAGTGCTCCGCGTCCACGAGGACCGAACGGCCGTGGGCACGCAGGTAGGTCACCGAGTCGGACACCATGTCCAGGGCCTCGGCCCGGGTGGTGCGCAGCGTCTCGGTTATGTGCCAGGGTGAGGCCTTGGCCACCAGGCACACGTGGCCCGTGCCCGCCGACACGAGGTCAGCCATGACCGGGTCGGTCTCGGCCCTGCCTCCCGCCTTGCGGGTGGAACCGAAGGCCACGAGGCGGGCCGAGCCGAGCGCGAGCTCGCCCGCCTGGGCCCGCTCGAAGAACTCCCGGTCCTTGGGGTTGGCGCCCGGCCAACCCCCCTCGATGTAGTGCACACCGAGCCGGTCGAGCTGCTCGGCCACCCGTAGCTTGTCCGCAACGGTGAGCGACAGGCCCTCTGCCTGGCTTCCGTCCCGCAGTGTGGTGTCGAAGACCTCGACGTCGGCCGGTAGCTGCTCAGCGGGCATGCTCCACCCACTGCCGGTAACCGTCCACCTCCCCGCGCACAGCCGCACGGTAGGTCTCCTGGATCTTGCGGGTGAGCGGGCCCGGTGCGCCGTCGCCCACCAGGCGGTCGTCCACCGAACGGATGGGGACCACCTCCGCCGCAGTGCCCGTGAGGAAGGCTTCGTCCGCTGTGTACAGGTCCGAACGCAAGAGGTTGGCGAACTCGACCTCGGCACCGAGGTCACGGGCTATGCGAGCCACCGAGTCCTGGGTGATGCCCTGCAGCGCCCCGGCCGAGACGGGTGGGGTCACCAGCCGGTCACCGCGCACGATGAAGACGTTCTCGCCCGTGCACTCGCTCACGTAGCCCTGGGGCGACAACAGAAGAGCCTCGTCGTAGCCCGCCTTGACCGCCTCGGCCTTGGCCATGGAGGAGTTGATGTACATCCCGGTGCCCTTGGCCGCAGGAGGGATCGCATTGGGGTCGTGGCGCTGCCAGGAGCTGACCTTGAGCCGCACGCCCTTCTCGAGGCCCTCGTCCCCCAGGTAGGCGCCCCAGGGCCAGACGGCGATGGACACCTTGACCTCGGAGGTGAGAGTGAGCAGGCCCATCTCGCCGTAGCCCAGGTAGACGAGCGGCCGTATGTAGCACTCCTGCAGTTTGTTGGCGACCACGGTCTGCTTCACTGCGTCGACCAGCTGCTGGCGGGTGAACGGCACCTCGATCATGAAGATCTTGGCCGAGTCGAACAGCCGGTTTATGTGGTCGGTGAGCCGGAACACGCCCGGCCCCTCGGCGGTGGCGTAGGCGCGTATGCCCTCGAACACACCGCACCCGTAGTGCAACGAGTGGGTCAGCACATGGACCCGGGCCTCGTCCCACGGGACGAGCTCGCCGTCCATCCAGATGTACTCGGTCTTGGTGAGGGGCACCCTCGTCACACCCTTTCTGCTATGGCGTCGCCGAACTGCCCGGTGCTCATGGGGCCGGCGGGCTTGAACTCCTGGACTGCTTTGTATATCCGGGCCGCCTGGTCGGCAAGCCCGAGGTGGTCGAGCATCATGGCGGCCGAGATGATGGCCGCCGTCGGGTTCGCCTTACCCGTGCCGGCGATGTCGGGAGCGCTCCCGTGCACCGGCTCGAACATGGAGGGCCCGGTCCGGGCCGGGTTGATGTTGCCCGAGGCCGCTCGCCCGATGCCGCCTGCGACCGCCCCTGCCAGGTCGGTCAGGATGTCCCCGAAGAGGTTGTCGGTCACGATGACGTCGTAGCGGGCCGGCGCCTCGACCATGTAGATGCACGCCGCGTCCACGTGGTTGTAAGCGGTCGCCACGTCGGGGTGCTCGGCCGCGACGAGGTCGAACGTCCGCTGCCACAGGTCACCGGCGTAGGTGAGCACATTGGTCTTGTGCACCAGGGTGAGGTGGCGACGACGGGACTCTGCCAGGTCGAAGGCGTACCTGATGCAGCGTTCGACCCCGAAACGGGTGTTCACCGAACCCTGCGTGGCCACCTCGGCCGGCGTCCCTTTGCGCAGGAAGCCGCCCTCACCAGCGTAGGTCCCCTCGGTGTTCTCCCTGATGACGGCGAAGTCGATGGGCACCCCTGCACCCACCGAGGCTGCGGCCTGGAAAGGCCGCAGGTTCACGTAGAGGTCGAGCTCGAAGCGCAGGCGCAGCAGGAGGCCCCTCTCGAGCACGCCCGGGGGCACCTCCGGGGATCCGATGGCTCCGAGCAGGATGGCGTCGAAGCCCCTCAGCTCGTCCAGCACGCTGTCGGGCAGGACCTCGCCCGTGGCCAGGTACCGCCGGGCCCCCAGGTCGTACTCGACCGTCTCCAGGCGGGCACCGGCAGCCCGTGCCACCTTGAGAGCCTCAGCGGTCACCTCGGTCCCGATGCCGTCGCCACCCACTACGGCGATGCGGTGGGCAGTGGTACTGGTCACTTCCGGCGCTCCTCCCTTGTCACCGACCGGCGAGCCTCGATCTCCCATGTGCAACGCTCGACAAGTCCTCGGATATGAAAACGACCGCCCCCGGGGGGACGGTCGTAGGACGCACCACCCGGACAGGGTGGGCGTCAGCTGCTGGTTACTACCGCATGCGCGACCGGACGGTCCTGCGGCGTGCGGCAGTAGGCGGCCTCGAAGTTCATAGGCCTTCCAAGTATCGCAGACCGGTGCCGGGCATGCAAACCAGGCCCACGCCCGGCAGTGCCGGCCCATGGCGCCCGCCTTGGCCCGGCCAGGGCGCCCTAAGCCCCACGGGACAGGCGTCGGGGCGGGCCCGGGGCACCAACCGGTGACCAGTCCCTGGTACCCTGCGCCCATGGCTACTACCAAGTTGTCGCCGTCGACATACGAGCGGCTACAGGCAGAGCTGGATGACCTGCGCACCCGGGGACGGGTGGACATAGCGCGCGACATCGAGGCTGCCCGTGCACTTGGTGACCTGTCCGAGAACGGCGACTACCATGCGGCCAAGGACGCCCAGGGCAAGATGGAAGC
>JAJZYO010000365.1 GCA_021798075.1 Actinomycetes bacterium | reverse complement strand
CGGACTCCATGTCCTTTATCTGTGTCCAGCACGGCTCGCAGTCAACGCCTTCTTGGAAGAAAAGAAGTACGGTCTTGCCCTTTTGGGCGGCGAGGCTCCAGCTACCTCCTGTCGTGGACGCCAGGGTGAAGTCAGGTGCCTTTTGTCCCGGTCCGGGCTGGCCGACCGCGTAGGGGTACGAGCCCGTGCCCTTTTTCGCTCCGCCGTTGGTAGCAACGTAGAGGCCGACCACGGCCGCCAGCACAGCAACCGCGCCGGTCGCCCAGATCTTTCGTTGGCGCGCGACGCGGGCCTGCGCGGCTCGGCGGCGGGCGGAGTTGCTGCCCCCCGCCGGTCGCCCTTCGCTCGGACGCGTAGGGCGGGGCACCTTGGGCGCGCCGGGCCTGGGGCGGGTCGGGACTCTTGTGGTCATCGGTCGTCCTCCTTATGAACGCGAGACGGGCGTGGCGGTAGGAGCGGAGGTGAGCACAGCGCTGCCGGTCGTGGCAGCATCGTGGGCACAGCAGCCGTGGCCTGCGACCCGATGAGGTGCGGCTCCGGCTGGGGGCTCGGCGTCTGCTTCTGCCCTCTCGTCTGCTTCTGCCCTCTCGTCTGCTTCTGCCCTCTCGTCTGCTTCTGGTCCCCTGGGCGCGCGAGCCGCGGCTTGGTGCACGGCCATGCGGGCCAGCAAGGCGAGCACGGCTAAGAGGCCTAGCGCCGTCACCCAGCCGGGGACGTGGCCGGCACCCGTCGTGAGGACATGGGCCGTGTGTTGGAGGGTGGTGGCCATCCGCAGCTGCCAGCCGCTGGTGGGGCTGGCCGGCCCGGTGACTGCGGTTATACCGGTAATGACTGCTATGGCGACGAGCAGCAGGCCCCCCGCCAGGTTTGTCACAGGGACGTAGCGGGCCCGGCCGAAGATCGAGAGCTTTACCGCCTTGGCTCGCAACCAGCGGGCCTGGCCGAGCTTGCGCCCGTCCCAGGCCAGCGCGACGACAAATAGCGGCGCCACCATCCCGAAGACGTAGGCCGCGCCCACCCCGAGGGAGGTGACGAAGTTGGCACTGGCGCCGGCCAGGACGATAGCGCCGGCCAGCACGGGCGCGCAGCATGCCGTGGCCACTCCCGAGAAGACACCGAGCACGTAAGCGCGCCCCGCGCCTTGGCCCTGTCGCGCCCGGAACCCGGGCATCGGCATGGAGACACGATGTCCGAGCAGCATGAAGGTCCCCAGGGCGGCCATGACGACGGCCATGACGGTGTACACGATCGGGTGGTACTCGTTTATCAAACGGCTGAGGGCGGTGACGCCGAAGGCGATCGGCAGGATGACCGTCGCCACACCAGCTGCGAAGACGAACGTCATCGCCACGAGGCCGCTCCGGCGCTGCACCCCGGTGGCGAGATAGGCGGGCAACATCACAGAGATGCAGCAAGGCGCGAAAAGCGCCACCACACCGGCGAAAAAGGCGGCGATCACCGTCGTGCCCGTCAATAGTTGTGGCATTTTGCCCGCGTCTTCCTGCTAGGCCTTCTCTAGGCGTCCTGCCCGGCGCTGTCGAGCGGGTTGGTGAGGCAGAGACGCCTCCTGGCATACGGGGTTGCTCCGGCGCACGGCTCAGCTCCCGCCCGGGCCATGCCCGTCCCGGTGGCTGCCGTGGCCCATGCCCAGGTGCATGGCGGCCATCATCGCCGTGCAGGCCAGGGCGACCAGGATGAACCCCGCCCCCGCCACCCCGGTGGCTACGAGGGCGACAGCTATCGCGATCATCGGGATGCAGCAGGCGATCATCATCCAGCCGTGGCTGTGCCGCCCGGTGGCCGAGTGGCCCTCGGGGGCTGGCGCCTGGTGGTCAGTACGACCTCGGGCGTGGGGACCTGCAAGTGGGCCAAGTGCCGAAGCGGGCCACTCGTCGGGCGGCGCACCTTCGCCCTCGGGCCAGACCGGGCTCGGGCCGGTGCCGGCCTCGGCGCTCATGGCTCGGCCCTCAGAGGGGCCACGGCGGGGCCGTGGCCACCCTTGACCCGGACCGGGACTTCGCGGGCCTGGCCAGGCGCACCAGCACCGCTGCTTCGCTCCATGGGGCTGCGCAACACTTGTGGCTCCTTTCGCCCATGACCAGAGTGTCGGCTGCCCGTGCGAAGATCTCGTGAAGGGCTCCTGCTTGCTTCGTGGCGGGCAGAAAAGGCGGCTGGGGTCGTCGTCTTGTTGGTGAGCGTGCCGAGCCGGGCCAGGGCGAGGCGCGGCCCGAGGAGCCAAGCGGGGGTTCCCGCGTGCCTGAGCGACCGCCAGTGGGGCCAAAACGGGGGCGTAGTCGTCGCCCACGCGTCGAAGGCCTCTTTGAACTCGGCCCTCACATCGCTTTCTTCCCGGGCTGCCAGCCGGCGGTACACGACGAGCAGGACCGGGAACATGGCGAGCGTCACAAAGGTCGGCCATTGCAGCAAGAAGCCCGCCATTACCAAGATGAAGCCGAGGTACTGGGGGTGGCGGACGTAGGCGTAGGGGCCGGCCGTGGCGAGCTCGCCGCGTTTCTTGGCCACGTAGAGCACCCTCCAGGCGGCGTAGACGAGCGAGAAGCCGGCGACGATCACCAGGTAGCTGGCGACGTGGAACGGGCTCAGGTGAGGGTCCCCCTTCCAGCCGACCACGTCGTTCCACAGGTGGCCGCCGCCGTGGGAGAAGTTCACCCCCGGGACGACCCCGGCGAGCGGACCGGCCAAAAGGTAGACGGTGAGCGGGTAACCGTACATCTCGGTGAAGAGCGCCACGATGAAGCCGGAGAAGCCTCCGAACGCGCGCCAGTCGTGCTTGGAACGGGGCCAGAAGAAGCTCGCGGCGAAAGCGATCGTGAGCACCGAGTCGAAGATGACGAGCCCCCATAGCCCGTACGCGTAGTCGGCCATAGCGCGAGCTTTGGCCCCGGTTGCGAAGATCTCATGAAGCCGACGAGCTACAGCGGCGCCGGCGCAGGGTGGGGCGGCGAGCTTTGGCCCCGGTTGCGAAGATCTCATGAAGCCCTGCGGTTTTCATGGACCTTGGAGGGCGGCCAACGACCCTCGTTCGGAGCGGGCTCACGGCTCCGAAAAAAGGATCTCCGACCGCCAGCCCTGCCTGTTCGATACACCGCGGGGTTGGTGGGCCGCTGTTGCCAGTGCCGGTTGCCTTCCTTTGTGGCCGCGAAGCCAATTAATCGTAAATTGGGCGCCGGGCCGCCGGGCGCCTGAGCCCCAACTACAGGCGGGCTAGTGGCTCTCGTCCGAGCGCCGGCAGCACCACCTTGAAGCGGGAGCCCCGTCCGGGGGCGCTCTCCACATCGATGCGGCCCTCATGGGCGCGGACCAGCTCTCTCACTATGGCGAGGCCGATGCCGCTCCCGCCGGTGGTCCTCGACCGTGAGCGGTCGCCGCGCCAAAAGCGGGTGTATATATGGCTCAGGTCTTCGGGGTCGATCCCGACACCGGTGTCGGCCACT
>JAJZYO010000364.1 GCA_021798075.1 Actinomycetes bacterium | reverse complement strand
CCAACTGAGGCAACACCATCGCGTAGCCCCAGCGAGCGCCCGACTGGGCGGCCGTCACCAAGCTCCCGGCGTCGGTATCGGCGAGCATCACTGCCAGGCCGGGCCCCCAAAGGGCCAGGAACCCGGCCGCCAACAGGTGGCGCCGGCGGCAGCGTCGCTCCCCTGACAGGACGCCCGGTGGCTTGCTATCGGTGAGGCTGCTATCGGTGGGCCTGACCGCTTCCATGCTCTTCATCGACGACTGCCCCGATCAACTGCTCGGCTTAGGTCCGCCTTACATCTTGGGCGGCCCGGCCACTCCCCCACTACTGCCTAAGGTCAATCCCAGGTCGGGCCATCCGGCCCTACCGCGACGGCTTCGGCCGCGGGAGCCTGGGACAAGTTGACTGGGGGGAGAGTCCCTTCGGCCATCGACCGGCGCAGGAGGCGACGCTATGAGAGACAGATCGGTTGTCCTAGCCTTGGCACTGACCTTCTTCCTGGGACCGCTCGGGTTGTTCTATGCGAGTGTGCCCGGTGCGCTGGCGCTCATAGGCCTAGCCGCCATCGGCGTCGTCCCGACGCTCGGGTTCGTCTTGATCTTCGTCTGGCCCGCCTCCATGGCTTGGGCCGCGATCGCCGCGAGCGGCAAGCACATGGCCTTCCGCCAGCAATCCCAGCACGCCCCCGCCGTGGGAGCCGGGCTCAGCTGAAGCCTTGCTGGGGGGCGCTGCCGCCTTTGCCGGCACCACGGGGAAGCTCATCGGTCTTTGTGGCCGCCGGGGCCCCGGCGCCGCTGACAAGAGCTGAAGGCCGTCCGGGCACCCGGGCAGGTAGAGGGCGAGCCAAGGCCGGGACCTAAGGCCCTGCCGCCGGCTTTGGCCGCCACGGCAAGATGGGCAACATGGGCTCGGCCACCTCGGTCACCGGGGCCGTGAGCGGCGCACCCGGACGGCTCGAACGGCATCCTCACCGCTGGGCCGTTCTTGCCGTGCTGTCGGTGAGCCTGCTCCTTGTGAGCCTCGACACCACGATCCTGAACGTCGCGCTGCCCACGATCGTGCGGGACCTGAACGCCTCGTCGAGCGAGCTTCAGTGGATAGTGGACGCCTACTCAGTTGTTTTCGCCGGCCTTTTGCTCGTGGTCGGCACCCTTGGTGACAGGCTCGGCCGCAAGTGGGTGTTCATGGCGGGCCTGGTGGTGTTCGCGGCCGGCTCGGCCGCTTCTGCGTGGTCCTCGACACCGGGCCTGCTGACCGCGTTCCGAGCGTTGATGGGCGTCGGCGGAGCAGCCATCATGCCCTCGACCCTCTCGATCCTGACCAACGTCTTCCGCGACGACGAGCGCGCGACGGCGATCGGCATCTGGTCGGGTACGACCGGCCTCGGCGTCGCGGCCGGCCCTGTTATTGGGGGATGGCTCCTGGCGCATTATTGGTGGGGGTCGGTGTTCCTCATCAACGTGCCGATCGCTGCCGCCGGGTTGATCGCTACCGCGTGGCTCGTACCCAACTCCAAGAACCTCGCCAGCAAAGCGCCCGACCCGGTGGGCGCTGCGCTTTCGGTAGCCGGGATGGGGCTCCTGCTTTGGGGCATCATCGAAGCCCCCAACCGGTCGTGGACGTCGTCGCTCGTGCTCGGGGCCCTGGTCACCTCGGCCGTCGTGCTCGGCGCCTTCGTGCTGTGGGAGAAGCGCAGCTCCCACCCGATGCTCGAGCTCTCGTTCTTCTCCTCCCCTCGCTTCTCGGCTGCCGTGTCGTCCATGGCTATCGTGCTGTTCGCCCTGATGGGGGGCCTCTTCGTCCTCACCCAGTACCTACAGTTCTCGCTCGGCTACAGCGCCCTCGCCGCCGGCTTGCGCATAGCGCCCGTGGCGGGAGTGCTCCTCGTCACGGCGCCACTCTCTACGCCGCTTGTACGCCTCTTGGGGACAAAGGCGGTCGTGTGTACGGGACTTGGCGTCATCGCCGCCGGGATGCTGATCGTCTCGAGCACGACCGTCCACGGCGGTTACATGGACGCCCTGCCCGCTTTCATCCTGATCGGTGCGGGCACGGGCCTCGCGATGGCCCCCTCCACCGATTCCGTGATGGGGTCGGTGCCTCCCGAGCTGGCGGGGGCCGGTTCGGCCACCAACGGGGCTTTCCTCCAGACTGGCGGGGCCCTCGGCGTGGCCGTCCTCGGCAGCCTCTTGAACGGCCGCTACAAGGGCCACTTGGCGCCGCTATTGCAGGGCCACCAGATCCCCGCCGACGTCCTCCACACGATCAACGGCTCTCTCGGCGGCGCCTTGGCCGTTGCCCAGCAAGTCGGTGGGGCCATGGGCACTGGGCTCGCCAGCGCGGCACGCCAGGGGTTCGTGCTGGGTATGGACCTGTCCTCCGAGACGGCTGGCTACGTCGTGATAGGCGCCGCCCTCCTCGTACTTGTCGTCCTGCCCAGCCGGGCGCGAAAGCCCCGGGCGGGGAAGTAGCGCCCGGGGCAAGGTTTTCGCGCGGCCGAGCCGGGCCCTAGCTCTGGGTGACGGGGACCCGCCGGCTTTCCTTCTTCGCCTCGACCGTGGGGATCGGCACGCGTACCTCCAAGATGCCGTCCTTGTAGGTCGCTTTGATGTCCGTGTCCGAGGTGCCTTCAGGCAGAGGAATGTCACGGGTGAACGAGCCGTAGCGCAGCTCCCTGCGCCGGTAGGACTTGCCCTCGACCTCCTCCTCCTGGCGACGCTCGGCCCGCAGGTGGAGCACACCGTCCTCGACCGTGATCTCGACGTCCTTCTCAGGGTTGATCCCGGGCATGTCCGCCCGGACCACCAGGGCGTCCTTCTCCCGGATCTCGTCCACGCGCAGCACGTCCTCCATGTCGAAGGGCCACCAGGGACCGGGCCGGTGGAAGAACTCGGGCCAGGGGCCGAAGAAACGTTCGAAGAGCTCGGGTGTCCTCCGAGCTACCTCATGACGACCACCAGCAGCCATAACTGCCTCCTTTCTCTGTTTCCTGTATCCCATAGCCATGGTGGCGCGGCCCACGCGCTAATGGCTCAGCCCGCGGTGCCGCCCTCTTGCCCGCTGCGCCAGATCGTCACCGGGCAGTGCGCGTGGTGGGCGACCTGGGCTCCCACCGAGCCGAGCAGCAGGCCCGCGAAACCGCCCAGGCCTCGCGAGCCCACGACGACCATCTCGGCACCAGCGCTGGCAGCGACGATAACTTCGGCGGCCGGGCCCTCGGCCACCTCGCGCACCACTGTCACGCCGGGGTCGCCCCCGAGGACCGTCTTCACTTGCTCGTCAAGCAAAGCCTCCGCGCTCTTTTTGAAGTCCGATAGCGGCGGCGGGGAGACGTAAAGGCCGTACGCCAACACGGGCACGCGCCAAGCCCGCACGACCTTCAGGGTCGTTCCCCTCAGGCGAGCCTCTCCGGCGGCCCAGGAGAGCGCCCCCGAAGACGACTTGGAACCGTCCACTCCAACTACTATCACCCGCTCTG
>JAJZYO010000363.1 GCA_021798075.1 Actinomycetes bacterium | reverse complement strand
ACCAGGTGGTCGGTGCTGGCCACCGTCCCGCACCGGGCGCGCAGGCCCAGTGAGCGCAGCTCGGCCGCCAGCAGGGGGGCAGAGGCGAGCATGGCCACTTCGGAGCCGTCGGGGCGGACGACTTTCTGGGCCACCACCAGGTCGCCCACCTCCAGGTCGTCTGCCAGGCCGCCGCCCGCCCCCACCAGGGCGAGCGCCTCTCCCTCGGGCACCGGGCGCCGGGCCAGGAGGCGCTGCATCGCAGCGTCGGCCCGTGAGGGCCCCATACCGGTACGGGTGACCCGGGGGTGCGACGGGGCGCTTGCCAGGGCCATCGCCTCGAGACGCAGGGGGGCCAGCAGGAGCAGGGTCATGGTCCTGCCGGCCTCGGGCCGGTCCCGTAGGCGTAGCGGCCCAGGGCGGCAAGTGGGAAGACGTGGCGGTAGAGGTGGTAGTTGAGCGAGAAGTCCCAGGGGAACCCGGTGCCGGTGAACCATGGTTCCTCCCAGGTGCCTTCGGCGCTTTGGTTGGCGACGAGCCACGCCACGCCGCGTTCGGCCGGCCGGCCCTTCTCCTCCCCGGCGGCCAAGAGGGCGAGCAGGGCCCAGGCAGTCTGGGAAGCGGTCGACGCCCCGCTGCCGTGCCAGCTCGGTTCGACGTACGAGCGCAGGTCCTCGCCCCAGCCGCCGTCGGGGTTTTGGTGCTCGAGGAGCCACCGAACGGCGCCGGCGACGCGCCGGTCGTCCGCTCGGACCCCCGCGGCGACGAGCGCCGGCACGACCGCTCCTATGCCGTACACATAGTTGACCCCCCAACGGCCCCAGTAGGAGCCGTCCGCCTGCTGTTGGGCAGATAACCACTCGACGGCCTTCTGGATCGCGGCTGTGACATCTGGGCCGCCGGTGCTCAGGTGGCCGTCGGCGTTCAGGTGGCCGCGGGTGGCCTCGGCTGCGAGCATCTCTACGACGTGCGCCGTGACATCCTCAGTGGGAGGGTCGGTGACAGCGCCGAAGTCGAAAAATGGCAACTGGTTAGGGAGTTGCGAGTCGTTGTCGGCGTCGAAGGCCCCCCAGCCCCCGCCGCGTGATTGCATGCCGGCGACCCAGGCGACCGCACGTTCGCAGGCTGCCTCGGTCGCAGGGTTGGACGCGCTTCGCCGGAGGGCGAGGACGACCTCGGCGGTGTCGTCGATGTCTGGGTAATGGGCGTTGCAAAACTCGAAGGCCCAGCCGCCGGGTTTGAGGCCGGGCCTCTGGACGGCCCAGTCGCCGGTGACCGAGATTTCTTTCCTGAGGAGCCAATCACGCGCCGATACCACTACCGGGTCATCGGGGAGGGTCCCCGAGTCGGCCAACGCGACCAGCGCGAGCGCCGTGTCCCATACCGGCGATTGGCAGGCCTCGATGCGGCGGCCTTCCTCATCGTCCAGGACGAAGGCGTCCAAGCCCTCGAGGGCGGCCGCCACAACAGGATGGTCCATCGAGTAGCCAAGGAGTACGAGCGCTATCGTCGAGTAGACCATGGGCGGCTGGATGCCCCCCCAAGAGCCATCGGCCTCCTGACGGGCGACGATCCATCGTTCGGCTTCTTTGAGGGCAGCGTCGCGGAGCCACCTCTTTGGCCGCGAGCGCTCTCCCAGCTCTTCGTAAACATGGAGCGCCTTGTCGAGAACTGAGAAAAATTTACCTGCAGGCGTAAGGGGCTTTTCGCGGGGCGGGCGCCCGGACATGAGCTCGTCGACCTTGAAAGGAAGGGGCCTCGAGGGGCGGTAGGCGCAAATCACCGAAAGCGCCACGATTGTCTGGCGCGCCCAGCAGGCGAAGGAATATATCGAAAGAGGCCACCGAGGCGGGAGGAAGACGAGCTCGGGAGGGATCACGGGCAACTCGCCCCAGTCCCAGCGCCCTACCATGGCGAGCCAGATCCGGGTGAAGACGCGGGAGGACTCGATACCACCCCGCTCGCGCACCCAGGCCGCCGCCTTGGCCATGTGCTCTGCATATGGCGGCTCTCCGGCGAGGCGGAGCGCGACGTAAGCCTCGATAGTAGTCGAAAGATCTCCGGGGCCCTGGTAGAAAGTGGCCCACGGGCCGTCGACGCGCTGGCCACAACGGAGGCGCTTTGCTGTCGCCTCGGCGGTCGCCCCGTCCAGGATGCCGAGGAAATGGCGCAACAAGATGTCCTCTGCGTCCATTGTCACGTTGGTCTCGAGCTCGCCCTTCCAAAACCCCTCGGGCGTCTGGGAGCGCTTCAGCCAGCTGGCCGCTCGCTCCATGGCGAGCAGGGCCGAAGCCTGAGCCTCCGAAGGGTGGCCATCTCGGAGGTCGAGTACCGGGGCGGCCCCGGGCCCTGGCATATTTGGCGGGGCCATCTTCACGATTCGCGCTCCACGACGTAGACGGCCAGGTCGGCGAGGGCTCGGCGGGGCAGCGCCGAAAGACGGGCACGTTCCAGCGAGCCGAGCGCGGCGTCGAGGTGGGCCTTCGCCCTGGCTGCCGTCCATTCCCTGCCCCCGCAGCACTCTACGAGGGAGGTCGCCCTGGCGACCTCCTCGGTCGACAGCGGCCGGGGCGAAACCGGCGCCCAATCTGGCCGGGCGAGCTGGGGACGGGTTATTTGGGAGGTCGTTTTCGCCTTTGAGCTGGCGCGGGCATGGCCGTTGCCTTTCACGACGTCGGCGGCGGGCGCCCCAGCGGTCAGGGCATCGGGCGTGCCGTCCTTGTGCGGGTCCCCAAAAAGGAGAGCATCGAGCTCGCGAGACTCGTCGTCGCCGGCGGCAAGTGCGGCCACGATCGGCATCGACTTCTTGCGCTGGCGGAGGTCGTTCCCGGCAGGCTTGCCGGTCGTCGCGGGGTCACCCCAGATGCCGAGCAGGTCGTCGACCGCCTGGAAGGCCACACCGAGGTGGCGGCCGAAGCCCTCGAGCGCCTGCACGGTAGCGGGCGGGGCACCAGCCAGTACGGCGCCGATTGACGCTGCACACCCGAGAAGAGCCCCGGTTTTGGCGGCGGACATGGCCATGCACTCCTCGACGCTAACGCTCCGTTCTTGTTCGAAGGCGAGGTCGTCTGCCTGGCCCGCGATCATTTCGGCCGTCGCCTTGGAGAGCGCGGAAGCGGCCGCCGGGGCTGCTGGGTTGTCGCTGTCGAGCAGGACCTGGGTGGCGAGGGTCGACAGCGCGTCGCCGGCGAGCAGCGCGAGCGACGGGCCCCAAAGTGCCCAAACGGTTGGGCGGTGCCGGCGTTCGAGGTCGCCGTCCATCAAGTCGTCGTGGAGGAGAGAAAAGTTGTGCACGAGCTCGACGGCGACCGCGCCTGGCACGCCTACGTCGGGCTCCGCCCATGCGGCCTCGGCCGACAGCACGGCGAGGGCGGCGCGGACGAACTTGCCACCGCGCTGGTTCCTTGGCCGCCCATCGGCTTCGGTCCAGCCAACGTGGTAGCTGGCCGCGCGGCGGATGCTGTCGGGTAGGCGGTCGAGCGCTTGCGC
>JAJZYO010000362.1 GCA_021798075.1 Actinomycetes bacterium | reverse complement strand
GATCGATGGGTACCATCCTCAGCGCGACGACGACGATTTCAAGGCCAAGAACACCGGCCGCGACATTGCCAAGTACCGCGAGTACCTTCACGCACAAGTACGCGAACTGCTTACCGGCTACGGCAAAGTCGACTACCTGTTTTTCGACTTCTCTTACCCGGCCGAACGCCGCCCGGAGATCTGGGGCAACAAGGGGCGCGACGACTGGGGCTCGAAGGACCTGCTGGCCATGGTCCGCGAGCTCCAACCAGGCATAGCCGTCAACGACCGGCTCGACCTGCCCGATGAGGGCGACGTGGCCACCCCCGAGCAGTACCAGCCGTTCGAGACGATGGCAGTGCGAGGCGGCCGCGGCTTATGGGAGGCGTGCCAGACACTAAACGGCAGCTGGGGCTACGACCGGGACAACCTCGACTGGAAACCGCCGGAGATGCTCGTGAAGATGCTCGTCGATGGCGTGTCCAAGGATGGGAACCTCCTCTTGAACGTGGGCCCCACGGGTCGTGGCGAGTTCGACGGGAGAGCGGTCGCGACACTGCGCGAGATCGGCGGCTGGATGAAGCGCCACAACCCCTCCATATATGGGTGCGGCCCCGCCCCCTATAAGCCGCCGCCCGACTGCCGTTACACGATGAAGGGCGACCGTCTGTACCTGCACGTGTTCTCGTGGCCGTTCCGCCATCTTCACCTACCCGGGTTAGCTGGGCGGGTCAAATTTGCCAGGTTCCTCCACGATGGTTCGGAGGTAAGGCGAGAGGAAGTCGACCCAGCGCAAGAGCCCTTCAATACGCGGCTCGGTGGGTTGCCGGCAGGGACCCTGACCCTAGAGCTCCCGGTCAATAAGCCAGATGCGTTGGTACCCGTCATCGAACTGCTCTTTAGTTGAAGCGAAGCCCACATTGAGCTTATCTATGGGGCCTAGAGTGGCGATAGCCCGAGCAATAAGCCAGCTGACCGCGCCAGCTGGAAGTCGTTTGGCGGACGGCTGACCAATGCGTGCCGACTTGTAGGGTGGCCTTTTACAGGATGAACAAATTTCGCCCCTTCGAAGTCCACGACATCAGGTTCCCGACGTCTCGTTCGCTCGACGGGTCGGACGCGATGAACCGTGACCCGGACTATTCCGCTGCCTACGTAGTGGTGCGGGCGAGCTCGGGAGAAGTGGGCCACAGCTTCGTCTTCACGATCGGACGCGGCAATGAGGTTTCTGTCGCCGCCCTCCGGGCCGTCGAAGGCCTCGTCGTCGGCCTCGATGTGGACGAGGCGCTCTCCGACATGGGTGCCTTCGGTCGCCTCTTGACCCACGACAGCCAGCTCAGGTGGCTGGGCCCCGAAAAAGGCGTCGTCCACATGGCGATCGGCGCCGTCATCAACGCCGTGTGGGACCTCTTCGCCCGCCGGCGGGGCCTCCCGCTGTGGCGGCTGCTCGCCAGCTTGAGCCCGGCCGAGGTCGCCGGCCTAGTGGACTTCCGCCACCTCAGTGACACGCTCGCCTACGACGAAGCAGTTGACATTTTGGAACGCGCGTCGGCCGGCAAAGACGAGCGCGAACGACGCCTGCTGGGCGAGGGTTACCCCGCCTACACGACTTCACCAGGCTGGCTCGGCTACTCCGACGAAAAGATGCTAGCCCTGTCAGGAGCTGCCTTGGCCCAGGGCTTTGGTCACCTGAAGCTGAAGGTTGGTGCTGGCATGGACAGTGATGCCCGGCGTGTAAAGCTGGTCCGGGACTTCGTGGGCCAAGGGGTCCGGATTTCGGTCGACGCCAACCAAGCCTGGGAGGTAGCAGAGGCGATCGAGGCAGTAGAGCGCCTGGCACGCTACGGCATCGAGTGGGTCGAGGAGCCGACGAGCCCCGACGATATCGCTGGGCACCTCAAGGTCGCACGGGCCGTGGCCCCGGTGAAGGTGGCGACCGGGGAGCACATCGCCAACCGGGTGGTCTTTAAGCAGCTGCTCTCTAGCCAGGCGATCGGCGTCTGCCAGATCGACGCGTGCCGCGTGGCGGGGGTCAACGAAAACGTAGCCATCTTGCTCCTGGCCGCCAAGTTCGGCGTGCCAGTGTGCCCCCACGCCGGTGGGGTCGGGCTCTGCGAGGTCGTCCAGCACCTGGCCATGTTCGACTACGTGGCTGTCAGCGGGAGCATGGAGGGACGCTGGATCGAGTACGTGGACCACCTTCACGAGCACTTCGCCAACCCGGTACGAGTCGAGGGCGGCCGCTACCGCCCGCCCCTGCGCCCGGGCGGCGGAGCCGAAATGCTGACCGCGACCTTGGAGGATTTCGCCTTTCCTGGAGGCGTTGTCTGGCGCTGATGGTCGCCGTAGGCGATGGCAACCTCGCAGTCGTGCCCATTTTTGGCACCAGCTCGACGCGACGACCGGCCCTTCGCCGGCGGTCCTTCTCCCACCCGCGACGCTGCCATGAGGTTGTACCAGGTCCCCTAGGGCTTCTTCGGGGCCCTGCCTCCTGGGCCACGACGGCGAACGTCGCGGCCGTTGGCCCGTGGAGCGGCCGAGCACAAAACTCACTGACCGTAGGCCAAAAAGGCCACCTAGTGGAGAAAACCTACCATTTCTCTGTACAAAACTCACGAACGTGCGGCTAACGACTTCTCAGTAAGGAGAAAAGTTGGCACGAAGGCTGCCCCGGGCCCCAACCCGGGGGGGTGGGTCAACTTTCGACCTTTGAAAAGTGGGCCAGGTTCGCCTGGCATTGACACCGAGTGGCAGGCGACCCCGCGGGACTACCGGCGACGCCTCGCCCGCATCAGCGAGCTCGAAGCGCAGGACCACGCTCGCCGGTTAGGAGGCCCGGCTCAGGGCACCGTGACGCCCTGGAGGACCACCGGGCCGAGGGTCGGGTTGAGCTCTGACCGCACGTCCACGCCGGCTGGGGGGACCGTGTCCAACACGTAGGGGACCAAACCTGGGTTGTAGCCGCAGATCGCCGGCGGGCTCGGCCCCGACGCGACGGCGTCCGAGCAGACGCCGAAGGTGTAGGGCCCGGGCGTCGAGGTGAAGGTGCGGGCGTCGTCTATGCCGAAACCGTCCTGGCCGGTAAGGGCCAGTGTAAAGGTCCAGCCGCTCCAGCTCTCCCCCATCGCCGGCGCACCGAGCGTCGCCGCCGGCACGGTTATCGAGATCACCCCCGGGGTCTCGCCGTTGCCCGCCGGCGCCGTGCTGCTCTCGACTTGGACCTGCGGGGTGCCGAGGCTCCCCGACTGGCTGAGGCCGGCCGTCGGGCTCGCCGGCGTAACCCAGTCGTCGGTGCCGAAACCGTCCACTTCGATGAGCTGGTTCCAAGCGCTACCCGGGGCGACCGAGTAGTTCCAGGGGTTCGCTGCCGCCCTGGACTGGGTCTCGGTCGTGGAGGGCGAGTGGATGTAGAGGTCGACGAGCTGCGCCCCGTCGGGGGAACCGAACGTGTTGACGAGGTTGGCGACCCCCACCTGGAAAGTGACGGTCGA
>JAJZYO010000361.1 GCA_021798075.1 Actinomycetes bacterium | reverse complement strand
CCACCCGGTCTACCTCGGCCCGCAGCCGCGCTTGGTAGGCGCCCTCGTCGAGGTGCCCCGCCCTCCGGGCGGCCCGGGCGGCTCTCAGCTCCTTGGTCTGGGGGAAGGAGCCGATGGTCGTTGTGGGCAACACCGGCAACCCCAGTGCAACTTCTTGGGCGCTGCGGCGCTCGCCGGCGCTCGCCGGCCGACCCTGGCCGTCCCTGGGTAGGGCGGCGACCCGTCGGCGCACGGCCGGGTCGGCGCAGCGCAGGTCAGAACGCCGGGCCGCCAGCAGGTCGCGGTTCGCCTGGAGAACCTCTTCCACTGAACCCCATCCCTGGTCGAGCCCGCGGGCGAGCAAAGCCACCTCGCCCGCCTTTTCCTCCGCGAACGCGAGCCAGGGCGCCAACCACCCAGGCACGCCGGGGTCGCCCCCGACCCTCGCCGGTACGTGGGCAAGCGAGCACGAGGTGGAGACCACCACCCCGGAGGCAAGGCTGCTCGCGCGGTCTAGGAGCTGTCGGGCGCGCGCAAGGTCGGTGGCCCACACATTGCGGCCGTCCACGACACCGACAAAGAGCTCTTTACTCCTGGCCCCTCCGGCCGCTTCCAGGAGCGCCAGGTTGGCCGGGCCGGAGCAGAAGTCGAGGCCAACCCCTTCCACCGGGAGGCCGACCAGCGCTTTCATCGCCTCGCCAACGGCGCCGAAGTAGGTGGAGACCACGATCTTGGGCCGCGGGCCCGCCTCGGCGAGGCGGCGGTAGGCGCGCTCGAGCTCAGCCAGCTCCAGCCCGCTGCTGTCCCCCACAAGGACGGGCTCGTCGAGCTGCACCCAATCCGTGCCGGCCTCAGCCAGGGACGCCAGCACCTCCACGTAGGCCTCGACAAGCGGGCCCATGAGCCGCCAGGGGTCGAAACTCGCCTCCCCGGGCCGGGAAAGGGCAAGGAAGCTGACCGGCCCGAGGAGGACTGCCTTCAGGGCGCCCGCGCCCGCGGCCCTGGCTTCTTCCACTTCGCCAAGGGCCTTGGAGGCCTGAGGGCGCAACGACGTAGCAGGGCCGAGCTCGGGCACCAAGTAGTGGTAGTTGGTGTCGAACCACTTGGTCAGCCCGAGGGGCGGCTCTGGGGAACCATCTGGGCCAGCACCGCCTCGGGCCATGGAGAAGTAGGTCGCGAGGTTGACCGGCCCGTCCCGATGGCCCCACCTCGGCGGCAGAGCGCCGAGCATGACGGCGGCGTCGAGCACATGGTCGTAGAGGGAGAAATCGTTGACCGGGACCAGGTCCACCCCGGCCTCGGTCAGCGTCTCCCAGTTGCGGCGCCTTATGCCCGCGCCGACCGAGACGAGCTGGGCGTCGGAAAGCTTCCCGGCCCAGTAGGACTCGAGCGCCCACTTGAGCTCCCGGCCGGGCCCGATGCGGGGCATCCCGTGGACTGTGGCTGTCATCTAACCGCCTTCATCTCGTCATCGTGGCTCTTCGTCGCGAAACCCAAAAAACGCGGAGGCGACGAGGCCGGTAGCGGCGAGCCAAAAGGCACGCAGGCAGCCCAGCGACGGCGCAACCCTTGCCTCTGGCCGCCAAGTAATTGTAACCGGGATCGGGAAGTTATGGCGACAGTAGGCTATTCGCACATGGCGAGCGCCGACAGCGCTGCAAAGATCCCGCGGCTCCGGCGCGCCGTAGCATCGGCCGGCCTCGACCACGCGGAGGCGACGGCTCGCTTTCAAAGCGCCGCAGCCAGTGCGTCGCGGATCCCCGGCGACCCTACCAGCGAGCGCTCCCGCCTGCAATTCCTCTTGGTTTTCGCAGCGATATACGGGCTCTCCGACGCGGACACAACGACGATCGGAAGCGTCGCCACCGAACTGCGCCACGCGCTCGCCTTGTCCAACTTCGAGCTGGGTACGCTCCTCGCCGTCACCACCGGTGTCGGGGCGCTCAGTACCCTGCCCGCCGGAGTGCTCGCGGACCGGGTGAGGCGCATCCCCTTGCTCGCCTGGTCGGTGGCCCTCTGGGCCTTCGCCATGGGAGCGAGCGCACTTGCCAGTTCCTACGCCATGCTCCTCGCGACGCGGGTCCTGCTCGGCGGTTTGCTCGCGCTCAACGGGCCAGTCACGGCCTCACTGCTCGGCGACCTGTGGCCAGCGGTGGAAAGGGGTCGCATCTACGGTCTCATAACGAGCGGCGAGCTCCTTGGTGCCGGCACAGGCTTTCTTGCCTCGGGCGAACTGGCAGTAGTTTCTTGGCGGCTGGCCTTTGGGGCCCTGGCCGTCCCCGCCGTAGTTCTGGCCTGGGCGGTACGGAGGCTCCCCGAGCCACAGCGCACGCTCGTCAGAATGGAAAGAGGCCCTGCACTGGTCGAACGGCCTGCCCTTGCCCCCAGCGCCCAGGCTCGCGGCGCCGACCCCCCGGGGAACTGGGCCGCCCCAGGCGACGAGCCCCCTGCTCGGGCTCGGGCCAGTGCCGCCCTGCTCCACGGTCGCCAAGCGGCCGGCCCGGGGGGGACGGGGCCACCAGGCGCTACGGGCCTTCGGGGCTTTTGGCGAGTCGTGACCTACGTCCTGGCTATCCGGACCAACGTGGTCCTGGTCTTAGCGGGGGGTTTTACGTGGTTTTTCCTCTCGGCTGTCGAGTTGTTCGGCGAAGAGTTCGCCAAGGAGCAGTACGGCCTGAGCCAGGAGCTCGCCACGGTCTTCCTCCTCGTGGTCGGGGCGGGCGCGATGGTCGGCGCAACGGTGTCGGGCCGCGTCGGGGACACCTTGGTCCGCCGGGGACATCGCTCTGGGCGCATGAGCGTGGCCACAGGTGCGACCGTGCTCGCCACCGTAGCCTTCGTCCCGGCGCTCGTCACTCGCGACGCGTTGGTAGCCATGCCGATGCTCATAATCGCCGCCTTCGGGCTTGCCGCGGCCAACCCACCCATAGACGCCACGCGTATCGAGGTTGTGCCTTCTTGGATCTGGGGGCGGGCCGAAGCCGTGCGTTCCGTGCTGCGCATGGGCTTCCAAGCGACGGCACCGCTCGTCGTGGGCGCGCTGGCAGACAGCCTCGGCGGCGGAGGCCGCTACGGCCTGGAGCTTGCCTTTCTCTCCATGCTTGTGCTGGTCCTGCTCGCCGGGCTCTTCCTCGCCTTGGGCCACTTGACCTACCCAGCTGACCGCGTGGCTGCGGTCGAATCCGAGCGCCAAGCGGCCGCCTCCCGCCAGCGCTTGCAGCACAACGACCCGAGCCGCGCCGGGGAACCGGCCGCTGGGCGCCACGCCGGCGCGCCTCCTCCCGCTGTTTGAGCGCCGCCGGCGCCACGGGCCCTCGTCGTCCCGGCTCAGAACGTAAAAATCGGCACCGCGGCCTTGTAAAAACCGCGGTCTAGTCGGGGCCAACATCTGCTTGCAGGGTGGGAATAAACCTGCTGCGCTCATTGTCAAATTAACTGCGTGGGTTGGTACTCCCACGAGGCGAGACATTCCCCGTCCGAAAGGAGGTCACAGGGTGTTGATGTTTACTGATGCCGTCAGCGAGCTA
>JAJZYO010000360.1 GCA_021798075.1 Actinomycetes bacterium | reverse complement strand
TCGCCCGCCACAGGATGTGGCTCCGCTACCGCAAGGGGGGGCGGCTATCGTCCTCGCAGGCCGAGGCTGCGCGGCCGACCGAGGTACGCGCGTACGCGCAGGCGCGGTGGGCACGGCCGGTCCGGGCGTGCAGCCAGGGCGCAGTGCCGCGGCCCTCGACCCGCCCTCGGCGATCTCGCTGCCGGGAGCGCCAGTGCTCCCCAGTGAACCCGTGCTCCCCAGTGAACCAGTCCCCCCCAATGAGAACTGCTCCCAGGCGACCTCGTGGCCCGCCGGCGCCCAGGGCGAAGCCGCCGCGGTGCGCACCGAAACCTCGAGCACCGTCTCTCCCTTCGCCGGCGGCAGCGGGCCCGCTTCGACCAAGTCCACCTCCCCCGGCCCGGCCGAGAGCGGCCCGAGCGGACCGCCGGCCACCACCGCGCCGTCTTCGCGGAGCGACCAGCTCGCCTCGAACTCCGAAAGCGAGAGGAAGTCAAAGCGGTTGCGCAGCTCCAGCTTCCCGCCCGGCTCTTGTAGTTCTATTGAGACGGGCTGGGCCACCTTCTTGAGCTCGGCGAGCGCCGGTGACGGCCGGCGGTCGGGGAAACACAGGCCGTCTATCACGAAGTTGCCGTCGTTGGGCTCGTCGCCGAAGTCGCCGCCGTAGGCGAACGCAGCGGGCCGGCCGGGGAACCTGAGCCCATGGTCGAGCCATTCCCAGACGAAACCGCCCAAAAGGCGGGGGTACCGCTCGATGAGCTCCCAGTACTCCTTCAAGCCGCCCGGGCCGTTGCCCATGGCGTGAGCGTACTCAGTGAGCAGGTGCGGTTTGTCGAGCTCGTCGCGCCGGCCGAGGGCGGCAACGTCGTCGTGGCGGGTGTACATGCTGCCATAGACGTCGGCCATCTCGGCCTCCCGGCAGCCCTCGTAGTGTACGAGGCGGCTCGGGTCCATCTCGCGCGCCCGGGCAGCCATGGCCGAGTGGTTGGAGCCGCAACCGGACTCGTTGCCGAGCGACCAGAAAATTATGCTCGGGTGGTTCCTGTCGCGGGCCACCATGCGCTCCAGGCGGTCGAGGTAGGCGGGGAGCCACGAGGGGTCGTTGGAGAGCCGGGAGAGGTCGCCGGCGTAGCCCATGCCGTGGCACTCGAGGTCCGCCTCGTCGATGACGTAGAGCCCGTAACGGTCGCAGAGGTCCAAAAAGCGTGGGTCCGGCGGGTAGTGGGAAGTCCGCACGGCGTTTATGTTGTGGCGCTTCATGGCCACCACGTCGTCGACCATCACAGAAATAGGTACCGCCCGGCCGTGGTCAGGGTGGAACTCGTGGCGGTTGACGCCCCGCAGCTTTATCGCTGCACCATTTACGAAAATGAGCCCGTCGCGCCTTTCTATGTGGCGGAAGCCAACAGGGAAGGCGGTCACCTCGAGGACGGCTCCACCGGCTTCGCGCAGGGTCACGACCACTTCGTATAGCCGGGGGACCTCAGCAGACCAGGGGCCGACCTGGCCGCAGTCGACCCGCCCGCTCGCCTGGCCGTCTTGGAGCGCGAGGGGCGCGCTCGCCACGAGCCGGCTACCGTCGTAGACCTCAGCTTCCACCGAGAGGTCCCGCAGACGGCTCGTCTCCCCCCTCGAGGCCAAGGGCGCCCGCACCACCATCGAGCCGGTCCCAGCCTCGACGTCGTAAGCGGCGTCCACGGCCACGTCGGCCAGGTACGCCGGCGGCCGCCAGAGGAGCGTTGCGTCCCGGAAGATGCCCGACAGCCACCACATGTCCTGGTCCTCCAGGTAGCTCCCGTCGGACCACTGGTACACGAGGAGGGCCACGACGTTGCGGCCCGGGCGGGCAATGGCGGAGAGGTCAAACTCGGCCGGCAACCTCGCCCCCTGGCTGTAGCCGACCGGCTCGCCGTTCCAAAACAAGTGAAAGGCGCTGTCGACGCCCTCGAAACGGCAGAGCAGCGTACCCTCCTCGAGCCAGGCGGGCTCCAGGGTCACTTCCCGGCGGTAGCAGCCGGTCGGGTTTTCCGAGGGGACCATCGGCGGCTCCACCGGGAACGGGTAGACGACGTTGGTGTACTGGGGCCTCCCGTAGCCGTGCAGCTGCCAGTGCGAGGGGACCGGGATCTCGGCCCAACCAGTGTCGTCGAAACCCGGCCTCTCGAACCCCACAGGCGCGGCAGAAGGCCGTGGTGCCAGGTGGAAGCGCCAATCACCCGAAAGCGAACGGGCCCTAGGCGAGAGCCCCGGGTCGTGCGTGCGGGCGGTGAGGGCATCGGGGAAGGCGACGAACGAGGCGCGCGGAGCCAAGCGCCCTCGGTGGAGGAGGTTGTGGTCCTGCCAATCGCTCCGCGTGCTATTCACCGGCCACCGCCCCGAAGGTGAGCCCCCTCGCGACGTACTTCTGGAGGAACGGGAAAAGTACGAGCATGGGCAAGACCGATACGAGCGAGCCCAAGATCACCTCCGGGTAAAGGGGTTGGCCGGCGCCGGCGATGTTGAGGGCGCTCGACCAGGCGGAGAGGCCGACCGTGACCGGGAAGAGCTTCTCGCTCCCGAGGAGGACGAGCGGCAAGAAGAAGTTGTTCCAGGTCCCTATGAAAGACAGCAGGAACAGCGTCACCGTCCCGGGCATCAAGATGGGCCGGGCGATCTGCCAGAACGTGCGCAGCTCGCCGGCGCCGTCCATGCGCGACGAGTCAATGAGGGTGTCGGGGACGGCGTCGGTGCAGTAGATCGACATGAAATAGACCCCGAAGGGGTAGACGATGAGCGGTAGTATCACGCCTTCGTAGGTGTTGGTGAGGCCCATGTAGTGCTCGAGGAGGAAGATGGGCAGCACCAAGGCCGTGGAGGGGACCACGAACGAGCCGAGCACCAGGCCCAAGATCGCTCCTTTCCCCTTGAAGTTGTACTTGGCGAGGCCGTAGCCACAAAGGGTCGACACCGCCGTCGCCAGGGTCGCCGTCACCGTCGAGTAGATGAAGCTGTTCAAGAGCCACCAACCGAAGTAGGCGCCCCCGTAGCTGAAGAGGGACTTGAAGTTCGCGATCCACGTCAGGTGCGAGGGGGGGAGGAAGGTCTGGGTGGCAAAGAGCTGCGAGGTGCTCTTCGACGAGGCGATCACGAGCCAGTAGATGGGCACCACCACGAACGCGGCCGCCAAGAGCAACAGGGCCGTGGTGGCCGACACCTTGAACCGGCGGGAGAGGCGGGTGCCCGAGCCCCGGGACGCCGGTGCCCGCAGTTGGGCGACGGCGCTCGTCACTTCGGCACCGCCCTGGTGGCCTCGGCTGCCCCGAACCTTCGGCGCACGATCCCGAAGAAGGCGACCGTCGCCACGATCGTTATGAGGGCCAGGATGACCGATTGGGCGGCAGCCAGTTCCTGGTTGCCGAAGGAAAATGCCGTGTTGTAGATGATCTGGTTGGGCGCGAGGCTACTGCCGGTGGAGGCGATGTTGTTCAAGATGAGCGGCTCGTTGAAGAGCTGGAGGGTACCGATGATCGAGAGCACGACCACAAAGACGACC
>JAJZYO010000359.1 GCA_021798075.1 Actinomycetes bacterium | reverse complement strand
CCGTGGCCAGGTTGTGCTCAGCGAGCATCTCGTGGCTGAGCGACGAGGACTCCTCGCTGGCCCGAGACCCGGCAGGCACACCACCAAGGTACTTTTCGGTAAGGAGCCCCTGGGCCAAGGGCGAGAAGGCGATGCAGCCGACGCCCTCTGCGTCGAGCACACCGAGGAGATCCGGCTCGACCCAACGGTTGAGGAGAGAGTAGGAAGGCTGGTGGATGAGGAGAGGCGTCCCCAGTTGCCGCAAGATGGCCACCGCTTCGCGAGTGCGCTCGGCAGAATACGAGGAGATCCCGACGTAGAGCGCTTTGCCTTGGCGCACGGCGGTGTCCAGGGCACCCAAGGTTTCCTCGAGCGGTGTCGCGGGGTCGAAGCGGTGTGAGTAGAAGATGTCCACGTAGCTCGAGCCCATGCGCTGCAGGCTCTGGTCCAGACTGGCCAGCAGGTACTTGCGCGACCCCCATTCCCCGTAGGGGCCCGGCCACATGTCGTAGCCGGCCTTGGTGGAGATGACCAGTTCGTCGCGATGGCTGCGGAAGTCGGTGGCGAGCACCCGCCCGAAGGTCTCCTCGGCGGACCCGTAGGGTGGGCCATAATTGTTGGCCAAGTCGAAGTGGGTGATGCCCAGGTCGAAGGCTCGCCGCAAGATCGCTCGCGAGGCCTCGAGCGGGCGCGCAGCCCCGAAGTTTTGCCAGAGCCCGAGCGAGATCGCCGGAAGCAAGAGGCCGCTACGGCCGCACCGGCGGTACTGCATGGTGCTGTACCGTTGGGGAGCAGGGGCCCAGCTCATGTCGATCGTCCTCCTTGGTTTGTGAGGCTAGCAGTCGGCCGGTTGGCAGCTGGCGCGCCACCAAGGCCGTTGAAAACCCCGATGTTAGGCGCAGCTATGAAGATGGGTTAGGGACCAAAGTCCCCCAAGCTGGCCCGTTGGTCCCGGGCGGGAGGGCTGACCAGGCCGCTAAGAAGGCAATATGGCCAATATCGAGGCCCTGCCGGCAGTTGGGCCGCGCTACAAGTGGGTCGTCCTCTCCAACACGACGATCGGCGTGTTGCTCTCCTCGCTCAATGCCACCAGCCTGATGATCGCACTGCCGGTCATCTTCAGGGGCATACATCTCGACCCCCTGGCCACCTCGAACTTCCCCTACCTGCTCTGGATCATGATGGGCTACACGCTCGCGACCGCGGTGATGGTCGTGACGGTGGGCCGCATCGGCGACATCTTCGGGCGGGTGCGGATGTACAACCTCGGGTTCGCCTGGTTTACGGTCGCGTCGGTCCTGCTCTCGGTGGTGTGGAGCACGGGCTCGGCCGGAGCGGTGGAGCTGGTGACCTTCCGGATTATCCAAGGCATCGGCGGTGCCCTCCTCTTTGCCAACTCGGCGGCGATAATCACCGATGCCTTCCCGGCCGAGGAGCTCGGGTTCGCCCTCGGGACCAACATGATGGCCTCGATCGTAGGCGGGTTCCTCGGCATTCTGGCGGGCGGGTTGCTCTCGCAAGTGGGCTGGCGGTGGGTGTTCCTGGCAAACGTGCCCATCGGCCTGTTCGGCACCGTGTGGGCCTACCTCCAGTTGAAGGAGATCGGGGTCCGCATCAGGGCACGTCTCGACTGGGCCGGCAACCTCGCCTTTGCGGCAGGCCTCGCGATGCTCTTGACCGGCGTCACCTACGGGATCAAGCCCTACGGCCACTCCCTGACGGGCTGGGCCGACCCGTTCGTCCTCGAGATGATCTTCGGTGGCTTTGCGCTGCTCGTGATCTTCGTCTTCATCGAGCAGAGGGTGGCCGAACCCATGTTCCGGTTGTCGCTTTTCCGCATAAAGGCGTTCACCGCGGGCAACCTGGCAGGGTTCCTCGGCTCGGTCGGACGGGGCGGTTTCCAGTTCATGCTGATGATCTGGCTACAAGGGATCTGGTTGCCTCAGCACGGGTACGACTACACGGTCACCCCCCTTTGGGCGGGGATCTACATGATCCCCTTCTCGGTGGGCTTCGTGGTCTCGGGCCCTTTGTCGGGCAAGCTCTCCGACCGCTTCGGTGCCCGCCCGTTCGCGACCGCCGGGATGCTCCTAAACGCCGTCTTGTTCGCTCTCGTGATGGCCTTCCCCGCCAACTTCTCCTATGTGCCCTTCGCGATCGTGATGGTCGCCATGGGCATTGCGGGCGGGCTGTTCGCCTCACCCAACACTTCGTCGATCATGAACTCGGTGCCGGCCCGCCACCGTGGTGCTGCTTCTGGGATGCGGGTGACCTTCAACAACACCGGGATGCCCCTTTCGATGGGCCTTTTTTTCACGTTGCTCGTGCTCGGGCTCAACTCCGAGGTCCCTGCCGCGATGTACAAGGGCTTGGTCGCTCACGGGGTCCCTGCCGCGACGGCGACGCAACTCGGCCACCTCCCACCGCTCGGTTACCTCTTTGCTGCTTTCTTGGGCTTGAACCCGCTGAAGAGCCTCCTCGGCCCCAAGGTGCTCGCCCAGCTCACGCCGGCCAGCCGGGCGGACCTCGTCGGGCGCTCGTTCTTCCCCCACCTGATAGGCGGCCCCTTCAAGAGCGCTCTCGTCTATGTCCTGGTGTTCGCCATTGCCATGAGCCTGATCGCCGCCGTGGCGTCGGCGCTCCGGGGCGAGAAGTTCATCCACGAAGACGAGGAGTCGAGAGCCCAAAAGGCGGTACTGGCAGGGATGGGCGGAGAGGCGAGCGACCTTGCCGAGGGCGAGGCCCCGCTCTCTGCGGCAGGTCTTGGCGCCGCCGGGGGCCCCGGAGCTCGGGATGGCGACGAGCCTGTCGGGTCGACCTCGGGCGGGGGCAGCGCGCCGTCTTCGAAGGACGCCAGAGGCACGGCCGACGCGGAGGAGGTGGCGGTTGCCGGCCGGCCCCGCCGCCACCGCCGGCGGGGTGGTCGTACGAGCCACCCGGGCCGGGGGACCACCTCGACGGGGTGAGCGGCGATGCGCAACATCGTCGTCGGCGTCGACGGCTCCACCCCGAGCTGGCGAGCTCTGTCCCTGGCAATGTCGATAGCCAGGAGCTACAACGCTCGGGTCCTCGCTTGTTGCGTCTGGCACACGCCCGCTTCGCTCGAGATGGCTGTCTTTGCCATGCCGGTGGTGCCGGTCATCGAAGAGGGCACCGATGGTGGCGAGCTCGGCAAGAAGGTGAGGGAGGAGCTGGTGCTCGCCGGCGTCGAGGGGGACTTTTCCCGCCGCGAGGGAGACATTTCCCAAGAGCTCGAAGCCTTGGCCGAGAGCTGCCGTGCCGACCTCATCGTCGTCGGGCGTTCGCGCCACGCCGCTTTGCATTTGGGCGGCGTCCCCCGGCGGTTGCTGTCAATGGGCCGCCGGCCCGTGGTCGTGGTGCCGTAAAAACGCTAGGGCACAAAGTCGCCGTCTGTGAAATTGCTACGGTGGGCATGGGACAACGGGCCGAAGGTCCCTGGTGCGAGCGCGAAAGTGTAGGGCATTGTGGGGTCTGGAGGTAATGGCTATGAGCGCTGAAGGCACATCAGAGCGGGTGATAGTAGTTGGAGTG
>JAJZYO010000358.1 GCA_021798075.1 Actinomycetes bacterium | reverse complement strand
AACGGCACGAACTTCGACCAACATGGCGTGCGCGTCTGTCCCGTTGGCACGCCTGTGCCAGTAACTGTCCCTGCTGCCACCATTCGCCGAGGCAATTGCCAGCGGTGCCCCCACATAAGCCCCGGCATCTGCCAGGTGCAGCCAGTCGAACACCGTGGTCTGGTCGCCACCTTTCCCCTACAGGCTAAGGACGATCGCCCCCGGGGCCGCCTTGGGAGGCAGCGAGTGGTCATGGCCGACTTCTGTTTTCATGTACCGGCTTTGGAACGCACCTGTCACGACCCGTGCCCCTGAGGGGGGCAAGGTGAGGTCGGGACCGGGATGGAGGCCGAGGTGCTCCTCGACCTTATGGCGCAGGCCTTGGTCTTCATAGAGCACGCCAGCCCGCAGCCAATCGAGCGGCAACCGCGCCACCGGTCGCGACCCGAAGGAACGAACGCCTCGTCAAGACGGCTGCACTCCTAGTGACCGTCGCCGGATGCCGAGGGGCCCAAGTTCATGCTGTGACAACGCCCCGACCGAACAGGAGAGTTCCAATCGAGACGTGCTATGCAGCCCTCATTTTGGTCCTGCTGCTCACGGACGTGGAACCTCGCGCTGCGCCCGGGCGTCGCGACGGGTGATGAGCCTTTCTCCGGGCCTGACGCGACGGGCAGCTGCTGCCTGCCTCGCCACCGCACTCGCAACGACTACGGGCGCCACCGTGTTGGGACCCCCGGCAGCCTCGAGCACGTCCGGCCGCCCCGGAGCCCCCGACCTCCTGGCGACGCCGGACGGGGTGGTGTGGTCCTGGGCCGCAGCCGCGGCCAGCAACTCGGAGGTCTTCAGGAGCACCGACGGCGGAGGCCGCTGGCAGTCGGTGCTGGACGTCCCCACGCCTGCCAATGGTTTCGGCCTGACGGCGAGCTACTTCCTCGGGGCGGACGACGCTTGGGTCGTCAAGCAGAACCTCCACGGCGACGGCGTCGGTGAGACGACCACCGTCTACAGCACGCACGACGGCGGTGCTCAGTGGTACCACAGCAAAGCATTGCCGGGCGACATCACCACGTGCTGCATAATCCTGTTCGACCAGATCTACTTCGCCAACCCCGAAGATGGCTGGGTACTTGCCGCCGGTCAGGACATGGGCCCGGGGACGCCGACGGCGCTCACAATGCTCTGGTGGAGGTCGACCGACGGTGGGCGCTCATGGGACGAGTTGCCAACCTCCACCTTGCCTTGGCAGGGCCGAGTTGTCGGCGGGCCTTCGCTTTACCCCAACTGCCCTGCGATCAGCAGCCCCCACTTGGTCTTCGCGAACGCCGAGGTCGGCTGGTTCAGCGAAGGTGACTGCTCTGAGGGCGCGGCCCGGCCGGAGGTGTGGTGGACGGCCGACGGCGGCGCCCGCTGGACCCCCGCCCCGCTCCCCCCACCGGCCAGGGGGTGGGGCAACTGGTTCAGGGACGACAGCGGCGGCGTCGACGTGGGCGCCCCGAGCTTTTTCGGACCGCCCTCCGCGGCCACCGTTGTGGTGCCCGTTGCGCTCGGCAGGTCGAGCCTGGCCATCGAGCGCTCCACCAACGGAGGCCGCACCTGGGCCATTGCCAGCCAGGTCGAACTCGGCCTCACGCCCCAAGCAGCGACAGCTGCCGAGTGGTTCGAGGCCTTGGGCCCGGACCAGTGGTTAGTGGCCGCGCCGACCCAGATCTTTTCGACCTCGGACGACGGAGAGCACTGGGACGTTACCCGTTCCCCGCTCGACCTCCACGCGCCGGTGTTCTTTACGTCGTTCAGCCACGGCTTCGTCCAGGGCTCAGGTGTGACCATGGCCTGGGAGACGGCAGACGGCGGCCGGGACTGGGTGCCCGAGGGACTGCCGGCCAGCCTCTATGGCGCAGCGGAAGCCCAGATGGGACAACCCCTCTCGACCGTCGCGAGCGCGGGGCCCGGGCTACTGGGGGCGGGGGGCAACGCCGGGCTTTACCTTTCTAGGGACGGGGGACAGACCTGGGCTCATGCCCTCGGGCCCGAGTTCCCCGTGGACAGGCTCGACCTGGTCAGCCCCGAGGTTGCTTTTGCCTTGGCCGGTGGCGAGCTATTGCGCACCACCGACGGGGGCAGCAGGTGGGGTACGGTGCTCCAGCCGCCAGGCGGAGCAGCGCTAAGCGTCGATTTCTGGTCTGCGGAGGCGGGTATTGCCGAAACCGACGGGCCTTACTTTGTCACCTACGACGGCGGCGCCCATTGGGCGGTGCTCATGCTGCCCGACGGTTGGGAAGTGGGGCCCACGAACGGCAACGGGAGCCCGGGCGCGTTCTGTTTCAGCACCGACGGCATAGGTTGGGCTGCCGTCTCCCGGCACGGCCAACTCGCCGTGCTCGTCACGGAAGACGGTGGGCAGCGCTGGCAGGTTGCGCTGGCACCGCCGAACCTGCCAAGCGCCGCCCCGAGGAAATTGCAGCGTTACGAGGAGCTACCGGGTGCGGAAGCACAGATGGGGGGGTGCCAAGGACAGGAGGCTTGGGTGCTCGTAGCGCAGCCTGTGTCGCTTGGCAACATGCAAGGCGTCCCTGACACTTTCGACCTCCTCGTGACCGAGGACTCCGGCCGTAACTGGGAGGACGTCTTCCAAGCAGAAGGCTCGAGCATCGTCAAGCGTCCCCCCGTCGCCACCCCTCCGGGAGGACCGGTCAAAGCCGACCAAGGCTTTGACGATTGGCTGCCACAGTCCGCTCTTTCCCCCGCCCCGGGCACGCTCTGGCTCACAAGCTACGACGAGGATTTGGGCGGCGAGGCGTTCGCCTCGACTGCAAATGGCGGCCAAAGCTGGGTGCAGTTGGATATACCCAGACAGGTCGCAAAGCCAGGAGAGCTCCTGCCTGACTACGGGTGGGAGTCGACCGCTGCCTCCAGTGCGCAGGACGGTTGGGCACTTTTCTCGGGCTCGCTCCCCAACCATGGCCCTCAGGTGAGTGTTCTCTATGCAACACACGACGGCGGGTCGAACTGGGCCCGCGCCGCGAGCTTCTCCTTGCCATGATGTCCAAGGCAGGGTCGAAGGCTCGCGCTCTCGGCGTTCGCGTCCTCGTCCCCATCGCCCTGGTCGGGGCCACAGGGACAGGCTCGTCCTCAGCGGCTATAGCCCTGGGCGTCAGCTTGCCCAAGCAGATGGTCGTGCTGTCGGGTGACGCTGTCGGGCCCGTCCGCTTCGGCGAGCCCCAACCGGAGGCCGTGACCGCGCTGACGAAGCTGATCGGCCCGGCCAGAGGGGGCGTGCAAAGCGCCAGGGGGAACTGCACCATCGACGCCGCTTTATATTGGGCAAACTTCTCGGTGTACTTCTTCAGGGGCAAGTTCGTCGGCTACCAGACCGGCAACAACCTCAGTGCCAAGCCGGAGCCGGCGTTCAACGGGAAGACACCGCAGGGCCTCCGCGTCGGCGACACTTTGGCAGAGGCGCGCAACCTCTACCCCGGCCACGTGACGACCAGCGGTGAGAACGGGGGTGTGTACGCGATCAAGACGGCTACGGGGACGATCCGTGGCTACCTG
>JAJZYO010000357.1 GCA_021798075.1 Actinomycetes bacterium | reverse complement strand
GACATGTTCGAAGTCGAGCCAACCGTCCCCGCGGACCGTGAATGGTTGCGAGACATCGTCGCCCGGCACGAGGCCGCGACCGGGTCGGCGGTAGCGGCCAGGCTTGTCGCTGACTGGGAGCGTACCGCGGAGGACATGGTGAAGGTCATGCCGCGTGACTACCGCCGGGTACTCGAAGCCACGGCCCGGGCCAACGAGGAGGGAACATCAGTGGACCAAGCGGTCATGGCGGCGGCCCATGGGTAAGGTCACGGGTTTCCTCGAGTACGGCAGGGAGCTGCCTCGCAGGCGTGCCATCCCAGTGCGCCTGCGGGACTGGCAGGAGCTGTACGAGCCCTTCCCGCCCGAGGCCACCCGGACACAGGGAGCTCGTTGCATGGACTGCGGCATCCCCTTCTGCCATGAGGGTTGCCCGTTGGGAAATCTTATCCCTGAGTGGAACGACCTTGTCTTTCGCGACAACTGGCCGGATGCCATTGAGCGGCTCCATGCCACCAACAACTTCCCAGATTTCACCGGCCGGTTGTGCCCAGCGCCCTGCGAGGCCGCTTGCGTGCTCGGGATCAATTCCGACCCCGTGACGATCAAGCAGATCGAGTACGAGATCGTCGAGCGCGCCTGGGCCGAGGGTTGGGTCAGGCCCGAGGTCCCCGCGGTGCGCACCGGCAAGTCGGTGGCGGTCGTGGGCTCGGGGCCGGCCGGCCTCGCCTGCGCCCAACAGCTGGCCCGGGCGGGCCATGCAGTCGTCGTCTACGAACGGGCAGAGAAGCCCGGCGGCCTTCTCCGCTACGGCATCCCCGAGTTCAAGATGGAAAAGAAGGTCCTCGACCGGCGGTTAGCCCAGTTGGAGGCCGAGGGAGTCGAGTTCCGCTGCTCGACTTCGGTCGGGTTGCCACCCGAGCCAGCGGCGGCTGACGGCCAGTGGCCCGAGCCAGGTGAAGCGCGAGGCGTCGCCGCGGCCTGTGCTCCTGACGTCACTGTCGTGAGCGCCCGCACCCTCGCAAACCGCCATGACGCTTTGGTACTTGCGGGCGGGGCCACCAAGCCCAGGGACCTTGAGGTACCCGGCCGGGAACTTCGGGGAGTCCACTTCGCCATGGAGTACCTGAAGCCAGCCAACCTCGTCCAAGAGGGTGCGCTCGGATCTCCCCCAATCGACGCCGTGGGCAAGCGGGTGGTGATCATTGGCGGCGGCGACACCGGGGCCGACTGCCTCGGCACGGTGCTCCGCCAGGGGGCCGTGTCAGTTCACCAGCTCGAGGTCCTGCCCGAGCCGCCGAAGCAGCGTTCGCCAGAGCACCCTTGGCCGGTCTGGCCCATCATCTTGCGTACCTCCGCCGCCCACGAAGAGGGAGGCCAGCGCGTCTATGCGGGGATGACCACCGAGCTGGTAGATGACGGCACTGGGGCAGTGAAGGCCTTGCGGGGGCACCAGGTGGAGCTGGCCGTCGAGGGCGGGCGGCCGACGTTCACGCCAGTCCCTGGCAGCGAGTTCGAGATCCCCTGCGAGCTCGTCCTCCTAGCGATGGGTTTCTTGGGTTCAGAGCGCCGGGGTGTGGTCGCCGAGCTCGGCCTCGAGCTCGATAGCCGGGGTTCGGTGGCAGCCGGCACAAACTGGGCTACCAACGTCGAAGGCGTCTTCGTCTGTGGCGACATGACGCGTGGCCAGAGCCTCATCGTCTGGGCCATTGCCGAGGGCCGCTCGGCCGCGGCGGCGGTCGACCGGTGGCTGATGGGCGAGTCCATCTTGCCGGTGCCCGTCGTGCCGGGCCAATTTTCCCTTCGCTAAGGGGTTAGCTGGCCTAGGAGGACACGTCCGAGGCCGGGATTGGCCTACCCCCCATGGCCGTGACGGCGGCGCGTGCGGCGCGTAAGGTGGCCCCCCAAAGGGCTGCTCGGTTTGTGGCCTACCGCAAACCTGCTCACTTCGCCATGAAGCGCCTGTTGGACGACCTCGGTGCAGCGGCCCCGGTGACAGCGCCATTCCAGCAAAAGGAGTCAAGAGATGCGCACGAAAGGGCTCGTTGCCTACCCAAACGGCGATGTTCGTCTCGAAATAGTGGAAGCCCCTTCTTTGGGGGACAACCCCTACGCGCCCCACGACGTCCTTTGCCGGGTCCTTTATTGCGGTATCTGCGGCAGCGATGTCCACCGGTGGAAGGACGACAAGACCGGCGTGAAGACGAGCCCCCGGAAGGTCGTGATCGGTCACGAGATCGTAAGTGTGGTGGAGGCGGTCGGGCCCGCCGTCACCTCCTTGAAGCCAGGCGACCGCGTCGTGCACGAGATCGTGACGTTCTTTTGTGGCTACTGCACCAACTGCCGAGAGGGCCGTTACAACATCTGCCTCAACTTGGCCCCGATGGAGGGCAGGGCGCACTTCGTAACTGGGGGCGGCTTCACCAAGTACACAGTCTGGCCCGAACGCCAGCTCCACGTCCTGCCCGGACAAGTGGGCTCGCGCGCCGCCGTGCTTATGGAGCCCACGGCCGGGTCGGTCCACAGCGTCATCACCCGCATGCAGGTGCGCGCAGGGGAGTCCGTGGCGGTGCTCGGCCCGGGGGCGCGGGGTCTGCTGATGCTCCAGGTCTGCCGCGCCGTGGGTGCGGGCCCCGTCTTTGTCAGCGGCCTGGCCCGGGACGAGCCGGTCAGGTTGAGGACGGCAAGAGCGCTCGGTTGCGACGAGGTCATCCGGGCTGACGTGGAGGACCTTCCGGCGCGGGTCGCCCAACTGACTGGGGGTAGAGGCGTCGACGTCGTCCTTGAGAACACCGGTGCCAGCCAGCCTATTGCCCAGTCCGTCGACATCGTGCGCAAAGGGGGGCGCGTGCTGTGGGCCGGGGCCGGGATAAGAGGCGGAGTTACGGCCACCTTGGACACTTACCAGGTGATCGTCAAAGAAGTGGATATCAGGGGCGAGATCTCTCAGATCCCTTATGACTGGGACACCGCCATCCAGCTTGTGGAGAGGGGCGCCGTGCAGCTCGACCAGCTAGTGACCCACACTTTTGACCTAGACCACTGGGAGGAGGGTTTCGACGTCGCCGCCACAAGCGCCGACTGCCTGCGAGTAGCGATAGAGGTCTGATCGTCGGTGCCTTCGCGCTCTCCCTGGGACATGGTCCCAATTCACGAGTACTTTTCGGCCAAGAGGTCGAAAGCGGCGTCCACCTTGGGGTCGACCACCTGGCGCTCGGGGTGCTGGTCCATCCACTCGATGGTCTGGCGAGCACCCTCTGAGTAGGGGATGAGCGCCGACCAACCAGGGGCAACATGGCGGATCTTGGAGTTGTCGAATATCACCGAGTGGGCCTTGTCGCCAAGGATCGGAGGGCCCCACTCAGGTATCACCTTGGCGATTGTCTCCGAAGCAACGTGCACGAGCGTAGCCTCGACTCCTGCCGCCCGTGCCACCTGGTGGTGGATCTGGTCCCAGCTCAACAGTTCGTCGGTGGTTATGTGGAAGCTGTCGCCGATGGTGGACGGGTTCGCCAGGAGGCGGATGAAGGCGCGGGCGAAGTCGTCGTGGTGGGTG
>JAJZYO010000356.1 GCA_021798075.1 Actinomycetes bacterium | reverse complement strand
GCAGAGCTGGCGGGGCTATGACCAAGAGGAGGTAAGACAGTTCCTCGCTGAGGTGGCGGGACAGGTCCAGTCGCTCCGGGAGCGCTACGACCGGACGGAGGCGGCAAGGCGCGAGGCAGAAGAGCGCGCGGCTCACCCACAGCTCGACGAGGCGACTTTGATGTCTGCCCTCGGGGAAGAAACCGCCGCGATACTGAGGAGCGCGCACGCGGCCGCGGCAGAGGTGGTCGCAAAGGCGGAGGCTGCCGCGGAGCGCTCGCTCGGGGAGGCTCAGTCCAAGGCGCAAGATCTCCTAACGCGCGCCGAGTCGGTCTTGGCCGAGCGCACCGCTGAAGCCGAGGCCGCCGCGGCACGGGTACTGGAACAGGCCGAGCAACAGGCGTCTGCCGTCGCCGAGGAAGCCGCCCACAAGCACGACGAGCTCATTCAGTCCGCCGAGGCACAGCGGGACAAGGTCCTCGCAGACCTAGCCCGGCGACGGAAACTCGCGACGGTCCAGATAGAGCAGCTCCGCGCCGGCCGCGAGAGGCTCCTCGGCGCCTACCTCACCGTCCGTGAGACCTTGGACGAGGTGACCGCCGAGCTGCAGCGGGCCGACGCCGAGGCCAGGGCCGCATCCGAAGCAGTCAGTCGCCAGCATGCCGCCGAGCTCGAGGAACTGGGCGTCGCTCCGAGCGAAGACGTCTGGACGGTGCAGGAGCAACCCAAAAATGCCGGCGGCAGCGCCGTCGTGCTCGCGCCGAAGGCCGTGCAGCTCCAACGGGGGGAAGGGCAGGCGGCTAGCGGGCCAGAGCCCAGGGGAGCCAGCGCCGCGCGCCATCAAGGTGAGGGCAACGGGCGTCCAAACCCGGGAGGCCCAAGTGCATCGGTGGTGGCGCCCTCGAGCGGGAGCGAGTGGGGGGGCAAGGCAACCGGCCAACACGAAGCCGTAGTGGCACCGGCGGCGGCATTCGAGAGCGTGCGCATCGTGAGGACAGGAGAGGTATCCCCGCCCGCGGAGCCTCCGGCACCGGAGGTCGCAGGAGACGAAGGTGCCGCCCGGCCCGAAGAGGCCGTGACCGAAGAGGCCGTGACCGAAGAGCCCGTCGACATGGCACAAGAGACGGCGACCGGCACGGTCGCGGAGCCGGTGACAGAAACTGAACCTGGCCCAGCGAGTGGCGTAGTTGCCGAGCCAGCGCCGGCGGAAGCGGAAGCGGAGGCGGCAGAGACGCCCGTGGACCTAGTGGGCGCTTCACCGGCTGAGCTGCCAGGTGGGGAGCCAGCTGCGGAAGGCACCGACCCGGGGCCGGGGGCACCCACCGGAGCGACCTCACCAGATGCCGGCGCACCAGATGCCGGCGCACCAGATGCCGGCGCACCAGATGCCGGCGCACCAGATGCCGGCGCACCAGATGCCGGCGCACCAGATGCCGGCGCACCAGATGCCGGCGCAACCTCAGGCGCGGCCACGTCGCCAGATGTCGAGAGCCTCTTCGCGCGCATCCGCGCAGGGCGTGCCGAGGCGACCAGCAAAGCCAGGAAAACCCTGGAGGCCAGCGGCGAACGAACGATGCCGGAGCCGCTCACGCGCTCAGAGGCGGCCGAGGAGGCGCCCGCGGCCCCCACCGCCGACGACCGAGAAGACCTGGGTACACAAGTAGCTGGCACATCGCTTCCCGCCGAGGAGCCCGTCACGTCGCCGCACGGCGTACCGGCCACCCTGGACGAGGACCTCGACGCTTCGGCCGCCGCCGAACGCGAGTTCTTCGCCCGGCGCGACGAAGTGACTACGAGGCTAGAAACCTCTCTTGCTCGCAAGCTGAAGCGCGCCCTCCAAGATGAGCAGAACGCGCTCCTTGACCGGCTCCGCAACCTGAAAGGCCCTCTCGGCCCGGTCAACGTGCTCCCCAGCGCCGAAGAGCACCCGGACCGCTTCATCGAGGTAGGCCGGCCTCTCTTGGAGGAGGCCGCAAGAGGTGGTGCGGCCCTGGCCACCAAGCTGTACGGGGCGGCGGCAAAGGGAGGTGTGGCAAAGGGAGGTGCGGCGAAGGGCACCGATGTTGGCCCTGAAGTGGTCGATGACCTCGCCGAAGAGCTCGGAAGGGCAATCGCCGACCCGCTTCGCCAGCGCCTGGAGGAGGCACTGCGTAGCTCAGGGAGTGAGGCGGCAGACATCGCCGACGCTCTCGGGTCGGCGTATCGCGAGTGGAAGACACAAAGGATCGAGGCTGCCGCCCACGACGAGGTTGCCGCCGCGTTCTCCCGTGGTGCCTACCAGGCCCTTCCCGAGAGAGCGCTGTTGCGCTGGGTGGTCGACGACCGGGAAGGCCCCTGCCCGGACTGCGAAGACAACACCCTCGCCAGGGACCAACGCAAGGGCGAGCCTTGGCCCACCGGCCAGCTCTACCCACCGGCGCACCCCGGCTGTCGTTGCGCGCTGGCTCCGGAGGGCCCCGAAGCGGCAGCGAAGGGCACTCGCGCCGGCGCGCAACAACCCTCCCCCGTCCCCTAGGAGGCCAGGCGCCACCCTGGCCCTGCGGCGCCCCCAGTAGGCTCCGAGTTGTCGATGCGCGCGCCTACCGACATACCACCACGTCACTTTTCCCTCGCGAGCCGCCGGGCACGCTGGGTCATCGCGGCCGCGATCGTGGTGCTCGTCGTGCTCGTCGCGACAGCTCACGACATAGCCGCGTTTTACACCAACGTCCTTTGGTTCGGTTCAGTTGGCTTCACGTCCGTATGGCTGAAGATCTTCATGGTCCAGATTGGGCTTGCGACGGCCTTCACCGTCGTGCTCTTCAGTCTCATCTGGTCGAACCTTTGGTTGGCCGAGCGGTTGGCGCCGCTACCAGCCACCCTGGCGCCCGGCGACCAGTTCGTCGGCCGCTGGCAAGAGCTTACGTTCGGGCGGGTTCGATGGATCCGCCTCGTCGTCGCAGCCGTTTTCGCCTTGGTCGGGGGTATCAGCACTCATAGCCAGTGGCAAAACTGGATTCTTTTCTCCAACGCGCAGCCGTTCACGTCGACCTCGGCGCCTTCGGGCGGCATCGACCCGATCAACCACCTAAACGACAGCTTTTACATGTTCCGCCTGCCGTTCCTCGGATGGCTGACGGGCTGGGTCTTCTCGGCATTGGTGGTCACGTTCCTCCTTTGCCTCGTCGCCCACTACCTAAACGGCGGCATACTCCCGCGCGCACCCATCAACCGCGTGAGCGCCAAGGTCAAAGCCCACCTGTCGGTGCTGCTTGCCCTACTCGCACTCGTACAAGGTGTCCGCTACTACCTGGAGCGGCTGTCGTTGGTGCTCTCGAGCCACCACGTCGTGGATGGTGCGACCTATACCGACGTGCATGCGACGAGACCAGCGCTCGTGCTCCTGATCGCAATATCGGTGATCGCCGCCGGTCTTTTCCTCTACAACGCTCGCCAGCAGGGCTGGCTGCTTCCGACAGTGGCGGTCGCTCTCTGGGCCCTCGTCTGGTTGCTCGTGGCCAACCTGTACCCACTCCTCGTGCAGACCCTCGTCGTCACACCCGCCGAAAACGTGAAAG
>JAJZYO010000355.1 GCA_021798075.1 Actinomycetes bacterium | reverse complement strand
CCCTACGGCGACTTGAACGTGCCCGTCAAGCACGAGCCGGCGACCGCCGTGAGCGGTGTGGTCGAGCGCAACGCCTCGCTCAGTTTCAACGTGTCCCGGGTGGGCGTCCCCGTCGTCGTCACCGTCTCGTACTTCCCCAACTGGCAGGTCTCCGGGGCCAAGGGGGTGTACCGCGTGAGCCCCAACTTGATGGTCGTGGTCCCCACCGCTCACCACGTGAGGATGTGGTACGGCTACACCCCTGTCGACTACGAGGGCTGGGGCTTGACCCTGCTCGCCATAGCCGGCCTCGTCCTGCTCGCTCGCCGGCCCCAGGCGCGCCTGGCCAGCGTCGGCCGGAGCGGGCTCGGCCTGGCCGGGGCGGGCCCTGGGCCGGTCGAGAGGGCCGTGCGGTACGTGTCGAGCGGCCTGTTCTCCCGTTGGAAGCCGGCGCCGGCCCACGTCGCGCACGAGCCGGAGGACGGGGCGCTCGACGGGCAGGCCGAAGGGGGCGAGGCCGGCGGCCAGGGCGGGCCTGCGGGCCCGGGCGAGGTGCCGCCGGCCGGGGTGCCCGGCGGCCCCGGTGATCTCCCCGGCGGCCCCGGTGATCTCCCCGGCGGCCAGGGTGACGCCGGTCCTGTGTGACGCCCGTCCTGTGTGACGCCCGTCCTGTGTGACGCCGGTCCTGTGTGACGCTTCCGGAATGGATGGCCGTCCCCGACTTTGTTAGCTTGGCCCGGACGAACTATGGCCAACCTCGACGATGTGTTCAAGGCCTACGACATCCGTGGCATCGTCCCCGACCAGCTCGACGAACGCCTGGCGCGCGATGTCGGGGCCGCCTTCGCCGCCTTCGCCGGCTCGCCCCGGATCCTGGTCGGCCACGACATGAGGCCGTCGGCGGCCGTTCTCGTCCAAGCTTTCACCGAGGGGGTCACGTCCCGCGGCGTTGACGTGGTGCTGCTCGGGCTGGTCTCGACCGACGAGATGTACTACGCCTCGGGGGCGCTCGACGCCCCGGGGGCGATGTTCACGGCTTCCCATAACCCCGCCCGCTACAACGGGATAAAGCTGTGCCTGGCCGGTGCCAAGCCTGTCGGCGCCGAGTCGGGGCTCGCCGAGATCAGGTCGCGGGTGGCAAAGGGGGACTTCGGCGCGGCGCCCGAAGGTGGCCCCGGCAGGGTCAGCCAGCAGGACGTACTGGACAGCTATGCCGAAAAGGTACGCAGCTTTGTCGAGCGCGGTTCCCTGCGGCCGCTCAAAGTGGTCGCGGACACGGCCAACGGCATGGGTGGCCTGGTGGTCCCGGCCGTCTTCGAGGGCCTGCCCTTCCAACTGGAGGTGCTCTACGGCGAACTCGACGGCAATTTCCCCAACCACCCGGCGGACCCCATACAGCCGGCGAACCTGCGCGACCTGCAGGCGAGGGTGCTCGAAGTGGGCGCCGACGTCGGCTTGGCCTTCGACGGCGATGCCGACCGTTGCTTCCTCGTGGACGACAAAGCAGAGCCCGTCTCGGGCTCGACGACGACCGCGATAGTGGCCAAGGCCATGCTCGAGAAATTCCCCGGCGCGACCATCCTTTACAATCTCATTTGCTCCAAAGCGGTGCCCGAAGTGATCCGCGAAAACGGCGGCGTGCCCGTCATGACACGGGTGGGCCATTCATTTATAAAGGCGGTCATGGCCGAGACGGGGGCCGTGTTCGGCGGTGAGCACTCGGGCCACTATTACTTCCGTGACAACTACCGGGCCGACTCGGGCTCGATCGCCGCCCTCGTCGCCCTGGGCGTCATATCCAAGGCGGGTGTGCCCCTTTCGGAACTGCGCAAGCCGTTCGAGAGGTACGCGGGCTCGGGGGAGATAAACACCGAGGTGAAGGATCCCGCCGCCACCGTCGAGGCCGTTGCCAACCATTTCGCCAAAGCGCACCCCGATGCTACCCAGTCCCACATGGACGGGGCGACCGTCGACTTTGGCGACTGGTGGTTCAACATCAGGCCCTCCAATACCGAGCCCCTGGTGAGGCTCAACGTAGAGGCGCCCGACCGCGCCTCTTGCCAGCAGCGCACAGACGAAGTCCTCGCTCTCATAAAGGAGCACGGCTGAGGTGCCCCTCGACCCACTGCTTGTCGAGATCCTCGCTTGCCCTGAGGACAAGGGCCCTCTCTTGTACTTCGCGGACGAGGACGCCTTGTACAACCCGCGCCTGCACCGGCGCTATGCGATCAAAGACGGGATCCCCGACATGTTGATCGAGGACGCCGAAGAGGTGGCGCCCGCCGAGCATGAAAGGCTGATGTCCAAGGCGGCGGCCGAAGGTATAAAGCCCAATTTCGAAATGCCCGCGGGCGGCCAGCCCGAGGAGAGCCCCTGATGCCCCTGGTCGATAGCGACCACATGTTCGAACACGCTGCCCGGTTCCCCGAGCAGGTCGAGCAGGCCTGGGCGGACGTGCGCTCCATTTCCGGCTTGCCGGGGCGCGAGGAGATCGAGAGCGTGGTCGTGATCGGGATGGGGGGCAGCGGCATAGCCGGGGACGTGCTCGCCGCCGTCGCGTCACCTCTGATGCCGGTGCCCGTCACGGTGGTGAAGGGCTACGAGTGCCCGCATTTCGTGGGGGAGTCCACTCTCGTGTTCGCCGTTTCGTACTCGGGCGGCACGGAGGAGACCATCGAGGCTGCGACCGACGCCGCCCTCGCCGGGGCCAAGATGGTCGTCGTCGCCGGCGGCGGGGAGCTCGTCCGCCTCGCGGAAGGATGGCGGGCGCCAGTCGTCGGTGTGCCGTCCGTGCCCTGGCCTCGGGTCGCCTTCGGGGCGATGGCCGTGCCGCTCATCGGCATCGTGTGGAAGATGGGGCTCCTGCCGGGGGCGGACCGCTGGACGGAGCGGGCCATCGAGCAGCTCCGCGCCCGCCGCGACGAGCTGGCCGGGGCCGCCGAATCCTCCGAAGCGGCGGAGGTGGCCCGCCGGGTGGGCACCACCGTGCCGCTCATCCACGCCGGAGGGGCCGTGGGCCAGGTGGCCGCCATGCGCTGGAAGTCCCAAGTAAACGAAAATGCCAAGCGTCTCGCCTTTGTTTCCACCCAGCCCGAGCTCTGCCACAACGAGGTGTGCGGGTGGGCGGAGGGCTCCAAGGCCGTGGGCGAGCAGCTGACGCTCGTCCAGTTGCGCCATGATGCCGAGCACCCCCAGGTGGGCCGGCGCTTCGAGATCACGGCCGAGCTGGTCCAACCCTGGGTCGCCGGCCTGGTCGTCGTCCGAGGGCAGGGCGAAGGTGAGCTGGCCCAGCTCCTCGACCTCGCTTATTTCGGCGACTACGTCTCGCTGTGGCTGGCGGCCAACGCGGGGGTCGACCCGGGGCCGATCGAGGTCCTCATGTGGCTGAAGCGCCAGCTGGCCGGGTAACCTCGGTACGAGACCCCGGTGGGTCTGTGGTTGCAAGTCGACGCCAGTCGCAGGCGAAGCGACCCACGTAAGGCAACCTTTGGTTGCTGAGCATGGTGCGGCTTAGGAGTAAGCCCTGCCCTCCCGCGAGCCGGCCCGCGGCACCCGGG
>JAJZYO010000354.1 GCA_021798075.1 Actinomycetes bacterium | reverse complement strand
TCGCGACCGTCCGTCCCGCTACCACCAGGCCGGGTCGATACCGGCCGCCCGACCCTCTCCTGGCCTTCCTCGACAGCCTCTGATCGGGTCCGGGATTATGCGGCCAGGGAGCAAGTGACCGTCTGAGCGGAGCGACGCTTTGCCGGGGCCTTCTGGCCAGCCACCGTCCCGTGGCCGCATAATCCCCGGGGCCGCATAAGCCGTCTTACGCGGCCGGCCGCGTAAGACGGCAACCGCCACCAGATCGACCGCATCGAGGCAGAGGCCAAGAAGAGGGGGCTCGACGTCACCATCGTCGTCGACCTGGTGCACGTGCTCGGCTACCTATGGGACGCGGCATCCTGCTTCTTCCCCCAAGGCGAGCGGGCCGCCGAGGAATGGGTCGCCGGCAAGGCGCTCTCGGTCCTCCAAGGCAAGGCCGGGCTGGTGGCGGGCGCCATAAAGCGCAAGGCGACCAACCTCGGCCTCGAGCCGAAGGACCGCAAGAGCGCCGACGCCTGTGCTCGCTACCTGCTCGCCAAGGCGCCTCACCTCGACTACCCGAAGGCCCTTGCGAATGGTTGGCCCGTGGGCACAGGCGTAATAGAAGGCGCAGTTCGGTACCTGGTGAAAGACCGCATGGCCGTGACTGGGGCACGGTGGTCGGTCAAGGGCGCAGAAGCGGTCCTGAAACTAAGGGCAATCCGCAAGAACGGTGATTGGGAGCGCTACTTTTCTTTTCACCTGGCACAGGAACGCAAGCGAGTGCACGAAGGCCGCTACTTCAACAACGTCATTCCGGTAGCTGCCTGACGTCACTCTGGGGGAGCTGCACCCAACTGCTCTCGTACCCCGACGGCCGCCTGAGTGAACTGCCCCTACAAGAAGCCGAGCACATCGTCGCGCGGTCCCTTCGGGGCGCGGACTTGGTGCTGGTCTTCGACGAAGGCGGCATTACGGGGCACCCTGACCACTGCCGGGCCACGGAGGCGGCCCTGGGGGCGGCGGCCAAGGCTCACGTGCCGGTCCTCGCCTGGGCGCTGCCCGAGAAGGTTGCCGGCGAGCTCAACCGCGAGTTCGGGACGTGTTTTGTGGGGCGCGCCGACGCGGAGATCGACCTCAGCGTGAAGGTGGACCGCGAGCGCCAGCACGCCGCCGTGGCTTGCCACGTCAGCCAGGCGAGGGACAACCCCGTGCTCCGCCGGCGCCTCGAGCTGCTCGGTCCCAATGAGCAGCTCCGTTGGTTGACCCGCTGACCACAATGCCGCTGACCACAATTAGGTGACGCTGCAGTCGGCCAAGAGCAGTGGTCACCCCACGGGCGCTTGTCAGGGCAGGGAACGCAGGAGCGCAAGGTGGTCCCGGGAGCGCTCTTGGTCCAACCAGGCGGAGAGCTGGCGCCGGGCGTAGAAACGGAGCGCCGGCACCCAGAGCGCCGAAGCGAGCTGCGTTTTCGGTCGTCGCCCGAGCGTCGACTCTACTAACGGCCCCACCTCGTCCCAGCGGCGCGCCCAGGCCGCCCGAGCGATAGCCGGGAGCCGTCGGAGGAGAGCCGGACGGGCCGCGGTGCTCAGATCCGGCAGGTGGCGGAGGGCGCTCGCCAAACCGGAGCGAACGATGGTGGGCCAGGAATAAAAACGGCGCATGGCTTCCAGCACGCCGAGTTGGAGCTCGAGAGGCGTCATCTGCGCCGGCCGCATGACAACGTGGTGGCCGTCGTAGAGCGACCAGTCGTCCGAGAGCAGGCGATCGCCAGCGACGCGGTCCCACAGCCTCGTGCCGGGTAATGGCGTCTCGACCATGAGCTGGAACGTGTCGATCCCCACCCGGCGGGCAAAGGCAGCGGTTGCCCCTGCGCTCGCCGCCGTGTCTGTGTCGAGGCCAGCCACGAACATCCCGTGCACCGCTATGCCGTGGTCGTGGAAGGCGCGGACCGACTTCACGACCGTGGCGACCTTCTGGCGCTTGCCGATCTCGGCCAGCCCCTCGTCGGTGACCGCTTCGACGCCGATCATCACAGCCCGGCAGCCCGTCCGGCGCATGAGGGCCAGGAACTCGTCGTCGACCTCGGGGTGGGCCAGGGAGCGCAAGGCTGCGTCGGCGCGTACCTGGGCGAACCACTCGGGGGTGAGGCCGGCCGAGAGCATGGCACGAAGGAGCTCGGTCGTGCGTGCCTTGTTCACGACGAAGTTGTCGTCGTGGAAGAACACACGCGGGGCGTCGAGCCCAGCCAGCTCGGAGATCACCTGGTCAGTCCGCCGGCGCCTCACCGAGCGGGAGAACATCGCCGTGACCGAGCAGAACTCGCAATCGAAGGGGCAGCCCCACTGGGTCATGAGAGGCTTTGTGGTCATTCGTTCGTGCCCCTCGACGAGGCGAAGGTCTGGGCTCGGCAGGCGCTCGAAGCCCTCTTGGTCGCATCGGGGGCGCGGCGGGTTGTCGTACGCCTCGCCGGCGGGTGTGCGGAACGAGAGCCCGCGTAAGCCTCTTAGCGGCCGTCCTTGCTCGAGAGCCGTGACAAGCTCGGCCATCGTCGACTCGCCCTCTCCGCGGACTACCAAAGGGGCATGGGCGAGTGCTTCCTCGGCGAGGAAGGTGACGTGGGGCCCGCCGAGCACGACCGGGACGCCGGCGTCGCCGAGCAAGTCCGCGAGGCGGTAGGCAGCCGGTGCGGCGGCCGTCGTCGAGGAGATCCCGACGAGGTCGGCATTGAGGCAGTCGTCGAGGTCGACCGGCGCCAGCATTTCGCAGTAGATGCGGACATCGTGGCCGGCTTCATTTAGCATGGCCCCGATGAGCGGCAGCCCGAGACGGGGCAAGAGGGCGAGGTCGTAGACGTTTCGCCCTGGTGGGCGAGGCTCCACTAGGCGAATGCGCACGCCGCGACTTTGTGGCCGCGGCCGGGCGCCTGTCAATTCCGTTGCGAGCTTAGGGCCGAGGGTGCCCGGGTGGAGGATCGCTGGCGGCGAGCGGGCTGACGCTGCCAGCGAGGGAGCTGGACCAGGCGCTGAGGAACCAGCTCGACGACCAGCGTTTGTCTTCGCCCACCCCCGTCACGACCTCGATCCCGAGCTCCTGGCAAACGTCCCACTCCGGGATGCTCCTCACGTCCAAGCGGTCCCCGCCCTTGGTGAAGACGTGCGGGCGGAGCCGGCGCAGGGCTTCGCGCACGGTCTGGTCGCCCTCGACCTCGAAGGGCACCACGTAGTCGACGCCACGGATGGCTGACACGACCAGGCAGCGCGTCTCCAGGTCCTGGAAGGGCCTTCCCTTCTTGGCAGCGAGGAAGGCGTCGCCGTTCACCACGACGACCACCACGTCGCCGTAGCGGTGCGATGCCTGGATCGAGCTGATGTGGCCAGGGTGGACGGGGTCGTAACCTCCCGATGTGACTACTATTCGCCCGGTTGGGCGGTCCTCTTGGACCCCGTCGAAGGTCACGACCGGGGCACCGAGAGTATTCACCAGCCCATCATGGCACCGACCTGCCGATTCCCTCGAAGGCGCCGAAACCCCGGAAGCTGCCGGGCTGCCAAGCGCCGGCCGGCCCACCGGCGGGCCCACCGGTCGG
>JAJZYO010000353.1 GCA_021798075.1 Actinomycetes bacterium | reverse complement strand
GATGCCCTCGGCGACCAACCGGTCGGCCTCCGTCTCGATCGGGGCCAGGCGCGCCACGAACTCAGCAGTGGCCCGCCCGGGTACAGCGCTGGCGAGTGGGCGCGCCGCGGGCCGGGCGCCGAGGCCCTGCCCGTTCCCTGTGGACCGCCAGTAGCCCCCACCTGCGCCCGCAGGGCGGGGCTCGGCGTGGCGTCAGTACGGCCGGCGCCGGGCGTTAGCCCGGTCGAAAAATGTCCGCTTCGTTGAAAGATGTCACGTTCGGGGCCGAAAACGGGGTCAAACGCGTCAGAGTTCATCCGACTCGTCAGAGATTTTCCAATACGTCAGAAGTCGAGTGCAGGCCTTGGCAGCACCCGGCGCGGCCCGAGATCTCGCCCCTGCAGGTACCGGTCCGCCCGCCGGCGCCCGCCGGCCCCCGGTTCGGGCACCACGCCGGCCCGCCGAGACGCTCGGACGTGGTCAGTGTGATCAGGGGGAAGACCGGCGCAGCGGCCAGGCCGAGGGCGATCATGCCGGCCACGGCCAGGGCCGGGGAGCCAGGGACGGACATGAGCGCTGCTCCTGCCGCGACCCCGCCAACGGCGGCGCCGAGGACCCCTCGTGCCCCGGCGCGCTCGGCGACTGGCCCGAGCACCACCCGCCCGAGGACCATCATCGCCCAGTAGGCTGATAACACAAGGCCTGCCGTCCCGTGCGAGAGCCCCCGTCCGTCGGTCAGGAAGATGTAGCCCCAAACGCCGGCACCGGACTCGATGCCGGTCTCGACCGCAGTAAATAAGGCAGTAAATACGACGGTGCCGGCGACAGCGGTCGCCGGCGGTTCCCTTCTTCCGGGCGACGTCGTTTGTTGCTTGGGCATCAATGGAGCCGGCGCAGGTGCGAGAGCCGCCAGGCTCTCTCGCCACGCCTTTCGCCCCGAGGCGAGCACCAATGTTGTAACGCCCATTGCGATCGCGAAAGCTCCGAAGGCCCACCGCCAGTGGAGGCTCTCGGCGAGCAAGGCAGTGACGAGCAGCGGGCCAACCGTAGCCCCGAGGCCGTAGCCGGCGTGCATCCAATTGACTTGCCGCGCCCCAAAGTAGTTGGCGGCATGGGCGTTGAGGGCGGAGTCGATCGCACCGAAGCCGATGCCGAAGACCACGGACCCACCGGTGAAAACCCAGAAAGAAGGGGAAAAGGCTTCTAGCGCCAGGGCGAGCGCCACCAGAGCAGAGCCCGCGGCCAGCACCGGGCCCGTGCGGGGGCGGGCCAGGAGCCGTCCGGTGCCGGCGCTCGAAGCGACAGAGGCGACCGTGCCCAGTACGAGCAAGATCCCGAGGGAACTGACAGGCACGTGGAAACTCGACTGAACGGAGGGCCAAAGAAGGCCCAGGGTCGACCCCGGCAGGGCCACGGCGAGGTATGTCAAGCAGGCGAGGAGGAACGGCTGCACGGGTCGGCTCCTTTGAAGCAGTGGGGGGCCGCGCCCGGAGGCGCGCTGAAACGAGAAAACGGGACTTCGTCGTGCCGCCAGTTCGGAGCAGCACGCGATGACAGGTTGCCAGGAACCTATGGCGTCAACGCGTGCTTGGTTGCCCGGGCACCTCAGCTCCTCGAAGACTTCGCTTGCCGTCGGTGAGTTTACTGAAAGCCAGGTGATGGCTCCATTCGGCTCGGCTATGGCGCTACCGCACTGCTCGAGACTGCGCAACTATTTCGCCTGGTGCGAGCGTGAGGCGTTATCCAGTAGGGCCAGTAGGGCCCTAGTGCGCACCTTGGCCCTAAGATCCATACGTACGCAAGGTCACTTCTTGTCTAGTTGACCCTTCGACCGCCGCCGTCCTTCTGGAGGCGCGCGACGGGCTGGTGCGCGAAGCGGCCATCGATGGGGCCGCCGGTGAGAGTGGTGTCGCACGCCAGGCCTTTGCCCAGGGCGCCGGCCCGTTGGCGGCCTACCGCCGGACCGTCGAGGTCGGCCCAGCCGCCGGCGGCCTGGTGGCCGTGCGCCAGGAGGTCGAGTTCGAAGTGGGCCTCCCTTGGTGGTCCTGGCTCTTTGCCCCCCTCCTGCGTGCCCACCTGGGGAGCGCCAAGCCCGCCGAGGCGAAAATGCCGTGGTGGGGCCCACCCCAACGTGTCGAGCGCCGTTCAGCGGTTGTGCTCGCGATGTTGGCGGCCTTGGTTGCCGTCCAAGGTCTTGTAGCCGGGGTCCTCCCCGAGACGCTCAGCTATGCCTCGAGCCAGATGCATGCCGGCACGTTCGCGCAAGGCGTGGTCTTCGCCGCGGTCGAGTTGTCGGCGTTGCCTGCGCTCGGGGCGTTGGTCATGGCCGACCGGCGCGGCCGGCGTTCGGTGCTGCTTTGGGCGACGGGGGCGGCGGTGCTCTCGAGCGCACTGGGTGCCGTCGTGCCCTCGGTGGCCTGGCTCGCACTGACCCAGGTTGTAGCGGGCGCGCTCGTGGCGGCTGCCGGGATAGCCGCGGTGGTGATGGCCGTCGAAGAGGTCCCGGACGGCTGCCGGGCCTGGTCCGTCGGCGTGCTCGGCATGGCTGGGGGGTTGGGCGCGGGGGTGCCGCTCGCGCTCTTGCCCCTCGCCGGCACGGGCCCGGGAGGCTGGCGCTGGCTGTACGCCCTGAGCCTCTTGTGCCTACCTGTCGTTGCCCGGAGCGCTCGGCACCTGCCCGAGAGCCGCCGCTGGGCACCGGCTGAGCGGGGGAGGCTCCGGGTGACTGCGGCGGGCGGCCCCCCGGAGCGCTCCGTGCTCGCGCAACTGGGCCTCGCCGGCGCCGGGGGACGGACGCTCGCCCTGGTGTGCGCCGGGGCCGCGCTGTTCGCTCTCTTTGCCGTGCCGGCGGTGCAGTTCGAGACCCAGTTCCTCCGCGACCAGCGGCACTACAGCGCCCTCGCCATCTCCGTGCTCGAACAGCTGTCCGGCACGCTCGGTGGGCTCGGCGTGCTGGCCGGCGGGCGCCTCGCCGACACACGGGGCCGCCGGCCCGTGGGGATCGTCTGCGTCACCGGCGCGACCCTGTCGACCCTCGCCGCGTACCTGACGCACGCCTGGTTCATGTGGGCAAGCGCTACGGCGAGCCAGTTCTTCTTGTACGCGACGGCCCCGGTGCTCGGCGTTTACGGGGCCGAACTTTTCGCCACCAAAGCCCGGGCGCGCTCCGCCGGGCTCGTATCGGCCGCATCTTCCGCCGGTGCCGTCATCGGCCTCCTCTCGATGGGCTGGTTGGCGGCCAGGATGGGCAACCTCACCCCTGCGCTCGCGCTCCTTGCGGCCGGGCCGGTCGGGTTGGTCCTGCTCCTTGTCTTCGCCTTCCCTGAGAGCGCCGGCGCCAGCCTGGAAGATCTGGCTGGGGCGACTACCGGGCCCGTTCGTGCGCCTAACCCGCTCGTCACGTCCGAGCTTGATCGTCAATTATCGTGACTGTCGGAGATGGCCCTCGCCGAAGCCGTAGAAATGCGCTCGGCCGGCGGGCGGGTTGCGCCGGCCAAGGCCTCGCCACCAGGAGAAAGTGGTGCGGCCCAGGGGCTGGCCCGGCCCGGTGGGCTCCCCTCGGCGTCAGCTGGCG
>JAJZYO010000352.1 GCA_021798075.1 Actinomycetes bacterium | reverse complement strand
GAGGCCCAGACGGAACGCACGGCTGTCCATGCCCGCCCCGAGGAGCACGACCTGCCGGGCGGGGCCTTCTCGCCCGGTGCCTTCTCGCCCGGTGCCCTCTAGCCCGGTGCCCTCTAGCCCGGTGCCCTCTAGCCCGGTGCCGGCGGAGGTCCGGTCCACGATGCGATCGTCGAAAAAACGGGTGCGGATGGCAACGGTCGGGCTCGGTGGTTCGCCTGCTTGCAGTATCTCCATGATCCGGGCCCCCTCAGGCCCGGCCAAGGTCTCCGCAAGCGGGTCCTCGACGAGGCGGTCTGGTCTCGCGGACTCCTGGGCGCGCTGGGCGGCCGTCCAAAGCGCAGTTAGCGATACCCCTTGCACCGCCGGTGATGATAGAGGAGGGACCTGGCGCCCAAATTACGGGCGTAGCTCTTGGCGCCCCCGGGGCACGTTCCAGACCTGGGGCCCGGGGCTTGGGGAGCCGGCCGCAATAGTCTTTAGCAAATGTCGAGTTACGCCGAAGCCGACCGGGTCGTTGGAAAGGTCGGTCGCGTGAGCGTGCCGATACCGGGCGGGGCGAGGGCAGGCGAGGTAGTCGTACGGATCAGGGGCGGCACGGAGGCCTACATAGCGTATGCTGACGAGCAGATCGATGCTGGCACCGAGGTTGTCGTAATGGCCAACCTTGGGGCGCGGTCGGTGTCGGTGGCGCCGCTGTAGAGAGGGCGCCGCTCTAGAGAGAAGGTGGTAGAGGTGCTCGGATGGCACGTTCCGTCGCCCAATGAGGCGATGCTGATCTCGGGGAGCAAAAACAGGGGCGAGGCCCCTTTCCGGATCGTCGTTGGTCATGGTGCCCTCGCTATGCCCATACGCAACAAGATCTCCTTCCTGACTCTTGCCATGCAGGAGGCGGAGGTAGCCGAGCCTTGCGTGACCCAGCAGGGGATCACCCTCCAGGTAAGGGCCGTCATTGCCTTCAAGGTGGGTGACGACAGTGAGTCGATAGCCAACGCGGGGCGGAGGTTCCTCCAGGACCAGAAGTTCATGCCCATGTTGGTCGGTCGCATATTCGCTGGCCACCTGCGATCGATAGTTGGGTCGATGACCGTCGAGGAGATCATCCGTGAGCGCCAGAGGCTGGCCTCTGAGATACTCGACGCTTCGAAGCCCGAGATGGCCAAGCTCGGCTTGGTCGTGGACTCGTTCCAGATCGAGTCCATTGACGATGGCCAGGCTGGGTACATAAGGGCGCTTTCGCAGCCGCACGTCGCTGCCGTCAACCAGGCGGCCCAGATCGCCCAGGCGCAGGCTGACCAGGCAGCTTCTAAGGCGAGGCAGGAGTCTGAGCGAAACCAGGCCGAGTACCAGCAGGAGACGTCCGTCGCCAAGGCCCAGTACCAGGCACAGATCGACCAGGCACAGCAAACGGCCGCCCAGTCCGGGCCCTTGGCGCAGGCCAAGGCTCAACAAGAGGTGTTGAGCGAACAGGCCAAGGTCGCGGAGGCTCAAGCTGAGCTGCGCCGCCAGCAACTGGTCGCCGAGGTCGTCCGGCCGGCGGAGGCAGAGGCGGCGAAAACCCGTACCCTCGCTAGTGCCCAGGCCGACGCCACCCGTCTCCAGGCCGACGCCACTGCCACTCAAGGCGGGGTCATGCTGGAAAGGCTGCTAGTTGAGCGGATGCCCGAAATCCTGGCGGCCGCTGCGAGCGAGCTACGCCAGGCCAACGTGACGATATTGAACGGGAGCGAGGGCTTGGGCGAGCTCGTGGCTGGCCTGGCCACCCAAGCGAGCTCGATACTGAACATCGTCCGCAGCGGCGCAGCGCAGGTGGGGGACACGCTCTCGAGGAAGACAGGTGACGGTTCGCCTGCGTCGGTGCTCCCCTTCAGCCCGCCGGGTGCGCCGCCAGCCCAATCGAACTAGCTGGCACCTAACCGGGCTCAGCTTCCTGACCGGCCGAGAGGAGCCGGCGCAGTTCCTCCCGGCGCACCTTCCCGTTGCCCGTCCTCGGGATGCTCCCCATGAGGACGAGCTCCTTGGGGGCGGCGAAAGGGGCTAGGTGGTCGCGTACGAGCGAGCGCAGCTCGCTGAGCGTGGGAGGCGAGGCGTGGTCCATAGGGACGACACAAGCCACCAGCCTTTCTCCCCACTCGGGATCGGGCCTGCTGGATACGGCCACCTCCAACACGGCTTCGTGGTGGCGGAGGACATCCTCAACGGCCGCGGGCCAGACATTTTCTCCTCCGGTCACGACCATGTCTCGGATCCGACCATCAACATGGAGCCTGCCGGCAGCGTCGAAGTGCCCGGCATCACCGGTTGCAAGCCAGCCATCTCGGTCGAGCGGCACGCTCCCGTCCCGGTAGGCGCGAAGAAGGGTCGGCCCTCGGAGGAGCACCTCGTCGGTTGGTGACAGCGCTACCTCGACGCCTTCCAGGGGCACTCCGTCATAAACGACGCCACTGCCCGTTTCGGTCATGCCGTAGGTGGTGACGACGTTTGGGGGAAGCCCTCTTGGCGGGGCAGACCCCCCGAGGAGGATCCTTGCGAAGCGGCTCGCGTCGACGCGCGCGAGGGCGGTCGGAACGAGGGACACGAGCAGGTCCTGGTTGCCACCTGCCTCGGCCTCCACGCGTTCGGCTTCGAAGCCGTCGTGGACGCGTACAGGGGTACCCGTCAGGATCGCACGGGTTATGACGGCCAGGCCTCCGATGTGGGAGAGGGGGAGGCAGGCCAACCAGCGGTGGAACGCCGGGTCGACGCCCAGGCGCTTCGAAGTCGCGCTCGCCGAGGCGGCGACCGCCTCGTGGGTCAGGACCGCCGCTTTGGGCTGGCCGGTGCTCCCGCTGGTGGCTACGACCAGGGCATCGCCCTCCTCGGTCGGCTGCGCGTCGGGGCAGGCATGCGTGCCGTGCTGGTCGACGACCCACTTGGGGCGGAGAACGGCCAGGAGGCGCCGGCGAGCCGGGGGCGCGAGCCTGCGGTCCAGGGGCGCGACGGCATGCCCGCGCCGCCACGCCTCCTCGAGCGCGGAAACAAAGCCGGGGCCACCGGGAAGGTCGAGGGCGACGACTTCGGCCATGGGTTCAGTCTGGCCGAGACCGCCCTCGGTTGGCCCGCCTCGAGGGCCCCGGGCGGATATCGGCGCGCGATCAGGAGCCCACGACTGGGGCCGGCGAGGCTGCAGGCCCGCTTCGCGACGGCGAGCGGTCACGCCGGCGAGTGTCAGGGCCGGTCGCGCGACGGCGCGCTGAACGCCTTGCCCGCGAGCGGCGCCATTGTGAGGGTAAGGTCGGCCGCCGTGGTCGACCAGTCACGAGCCAAGTCGGTCAGGTACCCCTGGGTTGCCGGGGCTCGCCCCCGGACGCTACCCGCGTCGCTCGTTCCGGTACTCGTCGGCACGGGCGCTGCTGCTGCCCATGGCGACGCCATCTGGTGGAGGGCGCTGCTGGCGGGTGTCGTGTCCCTGGCGCTTCAAGTGGGCGTCAATTATGCGAACGACTACAGCGACGGGGTGAGGGGCACGGATGCCGCCAGGGTTGGGCCGGTGAGGCTCGTGGCTTCAGGGCTGGCGACCCA
>JAJZYO010000351.1 GCA_021798075.1 Actinomycetes bacterium | reverse complement strand
AGGCCGTGGTCCACGTAGGTGCGTTTCGGTGCGACACCGAAGGCCCGCAGCGCGTCGCGTTGGGCGGTGAGGTCCTGGTCTTCGGTCGAGACCCGGGCGTAGCCGATCAGCACATGCGAGACTGTAGCGGTTGGCCTCCCCTCACCGGGCACTTCAACGGGTGGGCCTTACGGGACACCAAATCTCTAGGGTGCACGGCAAACCGAGTGGATGATCGCCGCTGCCCGTTGAGGGGCCGTCTTACGGGACAGCACTGCGCCGGGCCCCTCCGCCTTCAGTCGATCAGGAGCTTCTCGTCGCCAAAGTTGGCAACGACCTCCAGTTGGCCGCCCAATGCTTCTACGTAGGCTCTCAGGGTCCCCACTTCGGTGCGCGCTATGTCACCCCGCTCTATGCGCGACACCCGCGATTGGGAGACACGCATCAGACTGGCGACGTCTTCTTGGTTCACGTGCTGGGCTTCGCGCACTTGGCGCAAGCGGTACGCCCGGACGCGCCCGTCGAGATCCCGGCGGCGCTCGGCTACCCGGTCTTCGTCGAGATCGGCCTCCGAGCGGACGTCCTTCCAGCGTCGAGCCATGCCTACTTCCTTTCCTCCTCGTACTCGCCCGCCAACCACCGCTCGTAGCGGCCCTCAGGCAGTGGGACGTTGTCTTGGTACCAGTGCTGCCAACCGCCGGCTTTGTCACCTGCGACGAGCAGCACTGCCCGCCGTGTCGGGTCGAAGACGAAGAGCAGGCGCACTTCGCCCGCCCCGGCGGAGCCCGGCCGGAGCTCTTTTAGGTTGTGGAGCTTGGAGCCCTTCACCACGTCGACCAGTGGCCGCCCGAGCGTGGGGCCGTCGGCCTCGAGCTTGTCGATGGCGGCGGCCACCAGCTCTGCGGTCCTCGCATCTGTCTTGGCGAGGGAGAGGAACCAATCGTCACCTCGTCAAGCAAGACAACCTCCCAGGTCACGGCTCAGTATACCGTCAGCATTCTAGAATGTCAGGGTTGTATTCCGAGGGGCTTTTGCAGAAGGTCGACAAACCAGGGACCGAACCCCACTTCAGCCGTCAGGCCCATCCTCTCGAGGAAAGCCTTTGACAGCCATTTCGGCCATGGCGACTTCATCGACCTCGCCAGCGGCGATGGCGAACATCTGTTGACGGCGTCATCGGCATCGACTTTAAGGTCGCGACCGTTGAGGAGGCAGAACATGGTGAGGCAGCCCCAGGCCAGTCGCTTGTTGCCGTCAGGGGGCGGATGGTTGCGAGAGATCTGCACGGCAAGCACGGCGGCCTTGTCTGCGAACTCCGGGTACAGCTCGTAGCCGCCGGAGCCGGACTGGGGGGCATGCAGGGCGGAGTCGAGCAACCCGACGCCGGCTGCTTTGGCCAACACGGCGTGGCCCATCCCGGTGACGTGACGGCTTCAGCGATGACGAGCGCTTCGGCCAAGGTGATGCACCTCACTCGGCGAGACGATCCAGGATTTCCTTGTCTCGCTCGGTGATCCGGCGCAGGTGGTCCATGAACGTCTTGTCGGCTCTGACTCTTTCGACTTCGGCGACGAGCGCGTCGACTACTACGGCGTTGACGCTGACGCCTCGGCCGCGAGCGACTACTTCGACCTGGTCGGCGAGGTCCTCGGGGAGTCGAACGGTCGTGGTTCTTCTCGTCATGCCATCATGATAGCACGGCGTCAGACGGATCAGAACGTGAGCGCAGATCATGGGGCAGGCTTCTCCGGCCGAAGTGAACCCCGAGCAAAATCGGCGTTATCGGGTAGCGCAAGAGCTCAAGATCATGGAAGACACGACGCTGCAAGGCGGCATCGAATGTTCAACACGGTCACAGCGACGGGCCATGCTCAGCATCCGTGATCAGCCCGTAAGCTGGCGAAGGCCGCGCGAGGGCTGCCGCGTTCACGGCCGCCGGGCTTCGCATCGGTCGCGCCAAACCGTCGAGTTGGTCGCGGTAGGCGTCCAGGCCACTGGCAAGTCCTCCGGCCGAGCGCTGCGCTTCGAGCCACCGACGAGCGGGTTCCCCAGCGCGTGCCCGGTAGCGCTGCAGCGCCGCGGTCAGCTGTGCCACCTTGGCTTCGGCGCTGGCGACCTCGCCATTGAGGCAAGCCAGCGCGGGCCCAACCAGAATGTCCCATCGGCGCTCCCCCTGATGGGCCCCTTATGGGCCGCGTCGGCTAAGGAGGCCAGGGTCCCTGGCCCCGCCGACGCCGAAGACCGCGTCGTAGGCGCCCGCCGTGACGGGTCCGCTCAGGCCGAGCGCGCCTGCGCCCGAGCCTCCCCAGGCCAGCGGCATCTCGCCTCGCGAGGCGTAGTAGGCCATGGCCATCCCGGGGTAGTCGTCGGCCCGCCCGAGCACTGTCGCGCGGTGGTACTCGACCGACTCCGCCCCCATCATCCGCATCCAACCCACAGCCCCGCCTCGCCCCGACAAAACCGACGCCGCTATTTCAAGGCAAGCCGCCGGGTCGCGGCTGCCCGTCCGCTGTAGCCCCGGCGGGACGGGGCCGTGCCGGCACGACCTGTGGCGGCATGTCGGCGCCCGTGGAGTGGCGGTCGAGGACGGCGTCCATGCGGTCTGCCAGTTCGCGCTCACGTTGCTGGGTGCTGTGCTGGTAGATCAGGCTCGCTCGCATCGTCGAGTGTCCGAGCCGTTCCATCAACTCTTTGGTCGTTGCGCCGAGCTGAGCGGCCAGCGTCCCGCCATGGTGCCGGAGATCGTGGAAGTGCAAGCCTTCCAGGCCGGCCGCAGCTGTGGCCCTGCGCCAGACGAACGCCCACCGGGCCCGGTGCATCGGCAAGCCCTCGTCGCTCGTGAACACGAGGGCATCGGGCCTGGGACCGACGTACGTGGCGAGGTGCAGGTCCAACATCGCCGCCAACCTGGTCGGGATCACGACAACGCGGCTGCCTGCCGCGCTTTTGGGCGGCCCGACGACACGTTGCTTGCCGACATTCTGGGCCTGCTTGGTGACGCTGAGGGTGCGGTGCAGCAGATCGACGTCTTGGCGCTCCAAGGCAAACAGCTCGCCCCCGCGCAAGCCGGAAAGAGCGGCGGTCCAAGCAAGGGCCTCGTAGCGGTGGTCGCTCGGTTTGTGGTTACGGCGGGAGTAACGATCATTGAGGTTGGCTACGACGGCCTCGATCATTTCCAAGGTCGGCTTGGGCCTTTCGGAGGCCGGCTCGGTCCCGGCGCCCTTGATCGCGCAAGGGTTGAAAGGGATAACTCCGTCCGAGGCTGCCTCTCCGAGGATTGTCCTAAGGAGCCGGTACGATTTGGCTGCCTGTCCCGGCGAGTGCCTCGCCGGGACCTGAGCGTGCCACGAGCGGACGAGCGGCGTCTTGATTTCTGCCAGCTCCCGGTCCCCAAGGGGGGAGGATGATCCGCTCGAGTAAGCCCGTCACCAGTTCCAGAGTCCGGGGGCGGTAGTGACCGGTGTTCTGCTTGCGGTCGAGCCAGCCGGCGACGTAACGGGCGAGGGTCTCACGGCCGGCCGTGGGGTCGGTCCAGACACCACGGTTGATATCAGCTTGGACGTTCGCCAGCCAGGCGCTGGCGTCG
>JAJZYO010000350.1 GCA_021798075.1 Actinomycetes bacterium | reverse complement strand
TTCCTACCGATCGAGTCGATCTCGTCGATGAAAATGATGGCCGGTGCCTGCTTGCGGGCGTTCTGGAAGAGGTCGCGCACCCTGGAGGCGCCGACGCCGACGAACATCTCCATGAAGTCCGAGCCGCTCACGGACATGAACGGGACGCCCGCCTCCCCGGCCACCGCCCTGGCCAGCAGAGTCTTGCCGGTACCGGGCGGGCCGACCAGGAGCACGCCTTTGGGGATCTTGGCACCAATGTCTTTGAAGCGGCTGGACGACCGCAAGAAGTCGACTACCTCGCGGATCTCGAGCTTGACCCCGTCGTAGCCCGCCACGTCGGCGAAGGTGGTCCGCGGCCGCTCGGTCGTGTAAACCTTGGCCCTGCTCCGCCCGATCGACATGATGCCGCCCATCTGGCCCTGGGCGCGCCTCGCGAGCCACATGATAAAGGCGATCAATAGGCCGAAGATGACGATGTCGGGGAGGAGCGACAGGTACCAAGGAGTGCCCGGCGTCGTGAACGAGAGGTTCTTGCTGCCGAGGTACTTGGTGAGCATGGGCACCTCGGTCTGGTCCTGGCCCGGGCCGGGCCCCTGAGTCGCGTAAGCAACGCCGCTCGTGGTGGTGAAGACGATCGCCCCGGTATTGGTGTTGACCTGGGCCTTTGTGACCTGACCGCTCTTTAGGTCGTTGAGTAAGGTGCTGTAGGCGACGGTCGACGGCTGGGTGGAAGCCATCACGTTGGACACGACGAGGGCCAGCACCACGATGGCCAAGAGCGCTCCGAGGACCCACCTCCAGCTGCGGTCCGGCATGCCGGTCGGCGTGTTGCCGTTTTGGCGGTCGGGTTGGCGCTGGGGCAGGTTACCGGGGGGCCGGCTCATGCCATAATCCTACGCTCGCCGAGCCCCGTAGCACGTCTCAGCTGGGGAAGGCTTACCAACCTCTAAGGAACGGGGGCCCAGGTGCCGATGCTAAAGGCGATGAAGTGCCCCAACTGCGGCCGGGAACAGGTCGTGATCGAGATGAACGTGAGAGGCGAACGCCTGGTTCTCCACAGCTGCTCTCCCTGCGACTTGCGATGGTGGGAGGGCCACGACGGCGTCGTCCCCCTAGCCGGCGTGCTCGACCTCGCCACAGCTGGTCGTTAGCACTTAGCGCAGATCTGCCCGCCGGCGGCCGAGGGAGCCGAGGGAAAGGCCCCCCTCGGCTCGCGGTGGCCTCGCCGGAGGCCGGCCGCTCCCGAGGCTCCTTTCCTTCGTGCCGATCAGCGGACACAATGGCTGGTAATGACTTACGCGGGAGAGCGGGCGCGCGCGTCCCGCACCGCGGGGCCTGGGGCGGCACCTGAGCACGCTTCGGGGGCCTATGGCGACGGAGGGGGGATCGACTACCCTCGCCAGCGTGGCCGCGAGGCCTGGGAGCGCTTCGCCAACTGGGCGCGGGGGCGCCTCGCTCCTCTAAGCCAGCCCGAGCACCTCGTCACCTTCGTCGTCGTGGCGGCGTCGACGGTGTTCGTCTTCTGGCAGTTCGACCCGTCCAAGCTCTTCTCCGGCACGACGATCTCGGGCGGGGACACCGGCGCCCACGTGTTGCTGCCCTGGGTCGCGGAGCACCAGTTGCTTTCTCATTGGCGCCTGACCGGTTGGACGTCTTCCAACTGGGACGGTTTCCCCGCCATCACCTTCTATTTCCCCCTCCCCATCTACGCGGTGGTCGCCCTCGGCCAGGTCATCTCCTACAACGTGGCGATGAAGCTGGTCACCGCGGCGCCGTTGATCTTCTTCCCTGTCGCGGCGTGGGCCATGGGCCGGCTGGCCCGGGCGCCCTTCCCGGTGCCGGCCGTGCTGGCGGTGGCGACGTTGCCGTTTATGTTCGGCACCGAGTTCACCATCTACGGGGGCAACATCGCGTCGACTCTGGCGGGGGAGTTCGCCTTCGCCTGGAGCCTCGACTTCGCCCTCGTGTTTTTGGGCCTCGTCATGCGAGGCCTTCAGACCGGGCGCTTCAGGGCTTGGGCCGCGGTCGTGTTCTGCTGCGTGTTCATGTCCCACATCGACCCGACCCTGTTCGCGGCGGGGGGAGCGGTCTTGCTCGTCGTGCTGTACGTGCTCCGCACCTCCGACATCCGGGGGGCGCTCGCCTGGTCGGTACCCGTCGCCGTTGTCGGCGGCCTGCTCGCTGGGTGGTGGGCTTGGCCGTTCCACGAGCGCTTCCCCTATGTCACGGACATGGGGTACCAGCGCATATCGACGTATATTGCGACGCTATTCCCGACGAGCGACTCCTGGCTTTTCATCTTGGCCGGCGTCGGTGCGGCGCTCAGCCTTTCGCGCCGTCTCCGGGTCGGGGAGTTCTTCTTCATCATTGCCGTCCTGTCGGCGCTGGCGTTCCGTTTTATGCCCCAGAGCATCCTCTGGAACGCGCGGGTGTTGCCGTTTTGGTTCTTCTCGCTCTACCTGTTGGCCGGCCTCGCGGCGGCGCAGTTGTACATGCTCGTCGCCGAGCGCTTCACGAGCTTCGCCGTGACGCTACGGGCCGCCTCGCTCCCCGCACCGCTCGTTGTCTTGGTCGCGGCCCTGATCTGGGTCGGGTTCCCCCTCCACATCCTGCCTGGCGAGCGCGCCGGTGCCAGCGGCACGTACCAGTGGCTCGGGATCTCCGACAAGACCAACAGCTTCATACCGAGCTGGATCAGTTGGAACTACAGCGGTTACCAAGCTGGTTGTGGCACGAAGGGGGTGCAGGTGCCGCCCAGTACGGCGGCGTGCGCGAAGACGCGGTGGCGGGAGTACACCGAGATCGTGGCGGAACTGAAGAAGCTTTCGAAGACCTACGGTTGCGGCAACGTCATGTGGGAGTACCAGTCCCAGATGAACAATTACGGGACCCCTGACGCCCTCACGATCCTGCCTTATTGGACCAACGGTTGCATAGGTTCGATGGAAGGGCTGTACTACGAAGCTTCCGCCACGACCCCGTTCCACTTCATAGACCAGAGCGAGCTTTCGCTCCAACCCTCCGACCCCATGGTGGGACTGCCCTACGCCAGTTCCCCCAACGTCGCCCTCGGGGTCCAGCACCTGCAAATGCTTGGTGTCAAGTACTACATGGCGCTCAACACCCAGCTGCAGCAGCAGGCGGCCGCCGACCCGTCGTTGAAGCTCATCGCCACGCTCGGGCCGTTTTACATCGACTATTCGGGCAACTCGGGGACGGGTGTTCCGACCGGGCCCAACGTGAAGCAGTACTGGAAGTTCTACGAGGTGCTCGGCGCGCCTCGCGTCCATGCCCTCGCCAACCAGCCGGTGGTGATGAAGGGCATCAACAACGCCAGCCAGCCCAGGTGGCTCAACGTGATGACGACCTGGTACGACGACCCGAGCGACTGGGACGTATACCTGGCGGCCACCGGGCCCAAGAGCTGGGCGCGTGTCCCCTACGGTGACTTGACCGGGCCCGTCAAGCACGAGCCGGCGACCGCCGTGAGCGGTGTGGTCGAGCGCAACGCCTCGCTCAGTTTCAACGTGTCCCGGGTGGGCGTCCCCGTCGTCGTCACCGTCTCGTACTTCCCCAACTGGCA
>JAJZYO010000349.1 GCA_021798075.1 Actinomycetes bacterium | reverse complement strand
CCGCAGCCGTCCTCAACCCTCTAGTCCTTGGCGACCGTAGCTCGGGCACCGTCGCGTGCACCCTGCTCACGGTGGCGGGCAACCGCTACTCGGGTGTCTGCATCGACGTCCCGTGCGGCATGGGCTTCTGTGCTGAGCACGCCGCCATCGCCGCAATGGTCACCGCCGGCGAGTTCGAGATAGAGAAGATCGTTGCCGTATGGCGCGACGACAAGGGCTCCCTTTACGTGTTGTCACCCTGCGGGCGCTGCCGCGAGTTCATGTACCGGGTCCATCCCGACAACCTGCACGCACAGGTCGTATTGGCCCCAGGCACTTCAGTACCGCTGCAGGACCTCTTGCCGCATATGCAACGCGAGGCTGTGCCATGAAAGAAAACAACCCGCTATGGAGTCCCGGCATCCTCATCCCGACCGGGGATGCGGAGCAGGTCGGAGACGGGGCCGAGGTGCTGGAGCTTGTCGGGGTTCACGATGCTACGGACGGTCTGGACCACGCCATCGAGCACTTCCAGTGAGAGGACGCTGACTATCTTTCCTTGCGCGTCATGGGTCACGACCCCGGGCACACCGTTGACGAGGACCGTATTGGGGGTGACACCGAGCCGCCGAGTCCGTTCGAACACCTCGAGGATGAAGGTGGCGACCTTGTCCCGGCCGAAGAGGGGTTCGGGGAGACTGGTCGCCCTTCCGCCCCCGTCCCCGTACAAGGCAACGTCTGCGGCCAAAAGGTCGACGAGCTGGCCGAGGTCGCCGTCGCGGGCGGCGGCAAGGAAGGACTGCACAAGGGCCTCGCTCTGCTCGCGCGACGCCTCGTAACGGGCTTGCTGGCTACCGATGCGCTGGCGGGCGCGTGCAAAGATCTGCCGGCAGTTGGCCTCGCTCTTGTCCACGATCTGGGCGATGTCCTCGTAGGGGTACTCGAACACCTCCCGGAGCAAGAACACGGCTCGCTCGACCGGCGACAGGCTCTCGAGCAGCAAGAGGAAAGCCATGGAAAGCGAGTCGGAGATCTCAGTCATTTCTTCGGGGCTCTCGTGCAGGTTGGCGACCACGGGCTCTGGCAACCAGGTGCCGACATAGGACTCCCGGCGGGCGCGCGCCGAACGCAGGTGGTTGATGGCGAGCCGGGTGGTGATCGCGCTCAGGTAGGCCTTGGGCGACTCGACCACGACGCCGCCGAGGCGGGCCCGTCCCAACCGGAAGAACGCTTCTTGGACGAGGTCCTCGGCCCCGGCCACACTCCCGGTCATCCGGTAGGCGATCGAGAACATGAGCCCTCGGAGGCCAGCTTCGTCGTCCAACTGAGGCGCGTCCATGGTTCATGCCCCTCCTTGGGGGTGGGAAGCACGTTGCGCTTGGACGCCGAGCATGGGGCCGCTGCCGAGGGCGCCGGGTGCTTTTATGACTGAGGCTCGCATGTTCGGTGGTTCCCCTTTCTCGTCTTGCGTTTGGCCTTGTCTTGCATTTGGTTTTGGTCTTGCATTTGGTTTGCTCGGAACTGGCGTCCAAGGACTTCAGCCTGGTTGCTCCCTGAAGAGGCTATAGGGCCCTTTCCGGGCTTACCGTAGAGACGCCCCATCGGTCCAATTGACAGCGCGCTGAGCCACTGGTCGAGGTGAGCGGCACGCACCGGATCGGGGAGGGGCCAGCCTCCGTGGAAGATCGAAAGCCCTCGCCGGCGAGGACCGGCGCCCTCTTCGGCCGGGCCGGGACGAAGAGCGCCGCGAGCGCCCTGGCCACGAGCACCCCGACACAGATTCCCAGGGCGTGGTCGTAGCCGCTCGTCAAGGCGGGGGCCACGGCGACGTGAGCGGCCGAGCCCGGGTGGACCGCTGCGGCGACGGCTGCAGTCGCGGCCAGCCCGATGGCGCCGCCCATCTGGCAAGTGGTGTTGAGGAGCCCTGATGCCAGCCCGGCATGCTGCGGTGGGGCCCCGGCGGTAGCACCCAAGGTAATCGGGACGAAAGACAGGCCCATTCCGGTGCCCGTCAGTAGCTCGGGCCAAAAGAGGCTCGACCAGAAGCCGTCACCTGGCGCCAGGCCTGCCAACCACGCCAGGCCCCCCGCCGCCAACAGCAGTCCTGCCACCAGTTGGCGGCGCACCTCGAGGCGAGCCACGAAGCGGGCCGATAGGGACGTTGACGAAAACGACCGAGCAGGCTGAAGGCGGTGAACATCCCGAGCCCGAAGAGGAACACCTGGCGGCGCCCAAAGAGGTCGGCGGCGCGACCACCTAGCTGGCTAGGGGTGCCCATGCAGGCACCGCCCGCATTACATCCCGAGCCTGAGCGCGGGCAAAGGGCACGAGGGTCGGAGCCGAGCCATGGACAAGTTGCTGCGTGCGAGAGCCATACCCGCTCTTCTGGTGGCCCCCAGCGGTAGTAAAGCCGTCTTCGTTGCCGAGCCGTGACATTTTCGTGCCTCCGTTCTCGTGTCCATAGGGCGGACTTTGGCTACCGACGCGTCGGAGGCCTTCACCCGAAGAGCCGAGATGCCGATGGTGCGCGGCCTCGCAGGCCAGACCAGAGTTCACACCTGCGCCTTCTCGGCGGGGCCCCTATGTACCCGTATGTCTCGGTACCTAAAGACAAGACAGGAGGCCCGGCTGTGACAGAGGCCGCCTGAGAAGGAGGGCCCGCCCACCAGGCTCAATGCCCCGGTGTCACGGGCGAGGGCCATGCTTTGTCTCAAGAGGGCTGTAAGAGATGCGCCACACGAAAGCGTGCGCCTGCCGTCAGGAGAAAGGAGCCGAATTGGCTTACCTCAAACCGCAGCCTCTGCTCGCTGGAGTCTTGAACCCACTTGCCATGAAGTTCGCTCCTGGGCGGGTGGCAACCCTCGTCGTCGCCGGCCGACGGAGCGGGGTGCCGCACAAGGTCCCGCTCGTCGTCTTGGACTACGACGGGAGAAAGTACTTGGTCTCAGCGCGCGGGGAGGCCGACTGGGTGAAGAACCTGCGCCAGGCCGGGGGCGGCGAGCTGATCCAAGGCCGGAGCTCGCGCACCGTTTCGGCGAGCGAGGTGCCTGTCGAGCGCCGGGCGCAGGTCATCGCTGCCTACCGCGCCAAAACGGGGCGTTCGTTGACGCCGCTGTTCCACAAGCTCCCCGAACACAAGGACCACCCGGTCTTCGAGATCTCCTGACTCGCCCAGCCAGGGCCCGCTTCGAACAGGTCAATCCGGGGAAGCAAACACGACGATGTCTCGGACCACCGCAGCCACCTGGAAGAAGTGATCAGCAGCGACGACTTGCTCGACAACCCATGCACTACTGGCTGCCGAGAACCGGTACCTCGTCGGCACGGCTCTCCTGGGAGAGCATAAGGCAGGTCAACCAGTGGATCTCGGGGCCGGCCACGAGTGATCTCGGCGCCCGTCACCGGCACCGTCTTGGTACCCGCTGGCTGCTCTATTTTCCCCCAGGAACTCCAGCCTCCTTCCCTGCGCTGGGCGCAAAGGCGTTTCCTCTGCTAGCGGGACTTTCCGGGCTAGCTGACTCCAGCGCCTGACCACCCTTCGCGAAGATTTTTCAAAAATAGGCCACTACCAGCGCGTTTGTCCTGGTCAGGTGCTTGCTA
>JAJZYO010000348.1 GCA_021798075.1 Actinomycetes bacterium | reverse complement strand
GAGCTGCTATGGGTACGTGCTGCGCAGCCCCCTCCGTCATCAAAGGGTTCGGCTGGCGGCGGTGAGTTGAGAAAGGCAGCCGAGGCCGCCTGAATTACTCCCCTTTCACGTCGCTCTTCGTTACCTTTTTAGTGTTGCTGTCTGCTGAGCACTGCCTGCACTGACCGCTCTGAGCCCATTACGGGGGCTCCTGCGGGGGCTTCTAAACGTAGGTGTACTTATCCCGTCGTTCACGATCGAGCCCTGCCCGTCCACCTGGACAGTGACGTCCACGGTGCCAGGCGCGCCCGGGGGCGACAAGACAAGCATCACGTCAGGCGACGAGGAGATGACCTTGGCCGGGTTGACCCCGACGTAGACCGTTACCCCAGCACAGCCCGTCCCCTTGTACCAGACGCAGTCCGTGCCATCGGGGGAGAGGTTGGTGCCCTAGCAGTGCCATCGTGGTTCGTCGACGCCAGCGTCCTCTTGGCGACCGAGGACGCCGAGGACGAGAACTATGAGGACTCGGTATGGCTGCTCGAGGCCAAGGAGAGGATTGCCACCCTCGACCTCGCGTACTACGAGGTCTCCAACGTGGCCGTAAAAGCGTGGCGCGACGAAGCGGCGGCGCAGCGCCTGCGCGAAAGGGTCTCAGCCAGCAGCGCCGAGCGCTCTTCTCTCAGCCGCCGTGGCCAGCTCCTGGTAAGCGGGTGCCAGCACCTCTGACAGGTCGCGCCCTCGCACCTCGACCAGGCCATGGGGGACCTGGCGGAGCACGGCGCCCACGGCCTCTGAGGCAGCCGGGCGCACCTGGACCGATGCCAGCTCCGGGCCCGCTTTCCAAAACCCGAGCACGCATTCTTCGAGCGGGCGGAAGGCCAGTGCCGGTGCCGCCACCGGCTCCGTTGCGGCCTCCACTTCGGCACCGCGGAGCTCGCGGAGGCGGGCAAGGACCTCGTCGCGGCCACGCCCGCGCCAGGCCAAGAGCGCGAAGGGGTCCCTGTCGAACTGCTCGGCCACGAGGTAACAAACCGCCGCTACGTGCTTGCAGGGGTTCGCCCAATCGGGGCAAGTGCAGTCGCTCGTCAACCGGGAGCCGGGGCCCGGCAGGAGCGCCACCCCCTCCGCGGCGAAGACCTCTTCGGCCTCATGGGGCAGCTCGCCGGCGAGCATGCTCGCCGAGTAGCCGGCCTGGGTGGCAAGCGAGACTAACACACGGTCCCATTGTTCGGGAGAAGCCGCCGGCATGGCTATACGGACCCGGTAGGGCGCCCGCCTCGTCCCCTGCACGAGCGCGCTGACAAGGCCCGGGGCAACGGACAGCTCTACGACCTGGCCCCGCCGGGCATAGCTGCGCCCCCGCCCCGAGCGGCCGCCGACCAGGTAGGGCTCCACCGCGTCGAGGAACCTCTTCGACCACCACGTCTCGCCGATCGCCCCCCTTTTGGACCTGGCCGCGAGACCGCCCTCCACTTTGATCGGGGCCTTGGGGGTATAAAAGCCGCTGCCGCGCCATGGGTAAGGGCCGCCCGGTCCTTCTTCGTCCTCGTCGTCTCCTAGCCTATTCCCGACGCCATCTGGTTGGGCGAAGGTGCTTTCGTCAGACCAGTCCTCGTCTTCTTCTGGTACTGCCGCGGTGAGCTCGGAGACGACCTTGCGCAACGCTTCCTTCGACGAACGAGAAAGTTCCGCCTCCACCTGGCCGAGGAGCCGCTCGACTTCGGCCGCGCTCACGCCACGAGCGGCTGGGGGGCGCCGGCGCGAGGTGCTCACGCCGCCCCCAGCGCTTCGGAAGAAAGGCGCAACACGTCGGCGAGTTCATCCGTGGTCAGTTCCGTGAGCCAGGACTCGCCAGAACCTACGACCCGCTCGGCAAGTTCTCTCTTCGCCTCGATCATCTGGTCTATGCGGTCCTCGAGAGTCCCCACGCACACGAGCTTCCTCACTTGCACGTTGCGGTGCTGGCCGATGCGGAAAGCACGGTCGGTCGCCTGGTTCTCCACCGCCGGGTTCCACCAGCGGTCGAAGTGCACGACGTGGTTCGCGGCCGTCAGGTTGAGCCCGGTGCCGCCAGCCTTCAAAGAGAGCACCAGGACAGGGATGTCGTCGCTCTCTTGGAAGCGCGCGACGAGGAGATCGCGCTGGGCACGCGGCAAGCCGCCGTGGAGGAAACCCACTTGGCAGGAGAGCCTCTGGGCGAGGTGGGAACGCAGCATCGTCCCCATCTCGGCGTACTGGCTGAAAACGAGCGCCCTCTCGCCACTTTGGAGGACCTCGTCCAGGATTTCAACGGTGCGTTCGAGTTTCCCGGATCTCCCTGCTAGGGCGGAACCGTCGCCCAAGTAATGGGCCGGGTGGTTGCAGACTTGTTTCAAGCGGAGCATCGTGGCGAGGACGAGGCCACGGCGTTCGATACCCTCCGCCTCGTCGATCTTTTGGAGCATCTCGTCCACGACGGCCCTATAGAGGGTCGCCTGCTCACGGGTAAGGTTGCAGAGCACCTTCATTTCCATTTTCTCCGGGAGGTCGGAGATTATGCTCTTGTCGGTCTTCAGCCGGCGAAGGATAAAAGGCTGGGTGAGAGCACGCAATTTCTCGGCTGCCTCGGGTTCGCGGTAGCGCTCGATCGGCACGGCGAAGTTGTCCCGGAAGGCACCAGCCGAGCCGAGCAGGCCAGGGTTCAGGATCTCCATGATCGACCAGAGCTCGCCCAAATGGTTCTCGACTGGCGTGCCCGTGAGCGCTATGCGGCGCGTAGCCGGGAGCCCACGGACAGCTTTTGTCTGTTTTGCCTCGGGGTTCTTCACGTTTTGCGCCTCGTCCAGCACTACTCGCGACCACCGCAGCGCGCCGAGGGCGGCGCGGTCACGGTCCACCAGGGAGTAGCTCGTTATGACGATGTCCGCGCCGGCTATTTGTTCGGAAAACTTGGCGTCACGCGCGCGGCCGCTGCCGTGGTGCACAGTCACTTTCAGCTCGGGCACGAACTTCTCGGCCTCGCGCTTCCAGTTGCCCACGACCGAGGTCGGGCACACGACAAGGGTCGGGCCTGGCGCCTTGGGGCCCCCGCGGCCTCGCGCCTTTGCCCCCTGGGCTCCTCGGCCCGCCTGAACGAGCGCGAGGACCATGGCCGTCTTGCCAAGGCCCATGTCGTCAGCGAGGCACGCACCGAGGCCAGTGCGCTCCAAGAGCCCCATCCACGCCACCGCGCGCTGCTGGTAGGGCCGCAGCTCTCCGGCAAAGCCCGCCGGCGTACCCGTCACCTCGGCCCGGTCCGCCAGCTCACCCCGGAGGAGAGCGCCGAGGAGGCCGTCGGCCTCGACCCCTAGCACCGGGAACCCGAGCACCGGGGCCCCGTCCACCGCCTCGTCCACGCCGGCCGCGGCGCGCAGCGCTTCCGCCACGCTCATGGTGCGCCCTTCGCCCGGCCGGCGCCCCGAACGCACGAACTCGGCCAGCTTTTGGGCCTCCCCCGCCCGCAGCTCGAGCCACCTGCCCCGTACGCGTACGAGAGGTGCCTTCAGGCGGGCCAGTTGCTCCAGTTCACCTAGGCCGAGCTTCTCTTCGCCGATTGCCGCCTGCCAGTCGAAGGCCAGCAGG
>JAJZYO010000347.1 GCA_021798075.1 Actinomycetes bacterium | reverse complement strand
CCTCTGCCCGTGACGTTCACTTACTCTGTAGCCACGAGCAACGTCGCGGCGGTGCCCGATGGTACGTTGACTTTCTACCTCGACGCGACCTGGGGCGGCTGCGTCGCGAATGTGGGAGGAACGGTCACGTCGGCCACCTGCACGGTGACCATCCCAGCGTGGGGGAGCTACGACCTCTCCGTCCTCTACGACACGGCCTCCCCGTTCGTTATCCCGACCGCGCAAACCATCACGGTAGATATCGAAGCACCGAGTACATGGCCTACCACGACCACTACCACCCCGCCGCCACCGAGCACTACGACTACGACGTCCCCGCTAACCTCGACGGCCTCCACCGTGCCTACTGTGCCTACTGTGACCGTGGCCTACCCCCAGGCCAGTGATGCGGCCTGTTACAACGGCGGCAACACGTTCCAGGTGACGCTCAACGCTGCAACTTACGCCGAAACCGCGGCAGGTCGCCAAGTCGTGACCTCGCCACCAGCGCAGGTGACCAACGTACAGCCCGCCGACGACCTCATCGGCCCGTGGGGCGGCATCGTCACCGTCTCGACTTCGGCCACCGGCTACCTCACACTGACCATTCTCTACCCCGGGAACGCCACCTACGCCCCGTCGAGCACGACGGCCACGTTGGCGATACCGACCGACCCGTGCTGATGGGGATTCCGACCACCTTGGCCGGCACTCCCTCGGATGACCCGAGCCAAAAGTTTCGTCGTGGTCACGCCGATAGCGAATACCTGAACCCATAGAGGAGAAGCCATGAGACGTCTAATCCCAACCCTGTCCATCGCCCTCGTGGTGCTCGGCACCGTGGGGGCACCGGCATGGGCCACGCCGAACCTGCGAAGCGAGCTCCTACCCCTGGCGCAGATGCCCGCGGGCTGGAGCCAGCAGGCGAACACTAGCGGCGGCGGCGTGGGCTGCCTCAGCCACGTTCTCGAGCCCCGTGGCCTACGCCCAACCGCTCGCGCCGAGGCGACCTTTGACGCCAACCAAGGGCTCCCTGAACTCGACGAGGTACTGGCCACCTACTCTGTGCCCGTGGGGAAGGCGTTCAACCGGGTCGTTGCCGTGCTCGACGCCTGCCACCAAGTAGCCGGCAAGTCGGGTACGCGGAAGGTGACCGGCACCGTTGGGCCGATGTCGTTCCCGCGCTACGGCAACAAGTCGGCCGCCTTCGAGGTCAGCCTGACCGTCGGGGGGATCACGCTCGATGAGGACGTGCTGGTCGCGCGTCGGCATGACGTAGTGCTTGGGCTCTCGGAGGGGACCGTCGGGGCACCGTCCCTCCGCCAGTTCGAGCGCTTCGCCCGGGCGGCTGTGGCCAAGTTGGGCTGAACCGTGGGCTTTCTCTGGCGCACTCTGGCCCCACCCCGAGCCCGTCGAGCGCGGTGGCGCTGGTGGGGCATACGGCACCCTGTCCGCAGGGCCGAGGTGCGGTTCCGGCGCCGGCTCTACCGCCGCCGCTAGGCCCGTCGTCCCGCTTACAAAACCGCAGGTCAAACGGGGCGCTGTACTGCCCCAGGAGCCTCTAAAAAGAAGGCCCCGCCACCCCCATAGCGGACAACTCGGTCATGACGAAGCCTCGCGGCGCGCCGAACGACGGATCAAGCAGCTCGTGGCTGAGGGGCAGGCGGCTGGTGAGATCAGGAGACGGGGATATAACCAGTTCAACGAGGGTCGTCCCCGCGGGGAGGATCCTCCCGATAAGCCCTCCCCCCTCGACCTCGTCTCTCGGAGTGGGCACGTCCGAGGCCAGTTCGACGACCTGGCCCGGCCCCCGATCCTGTCCAACATTTTATCCAACAACGGGCGCTACCGGGGCCTGCGAGGATCTTAGAACGAGTCTCAACACCTGCGATGACCTGCTCTTTTTGATGCTCACTGACAACCCGTGCAACGGGGGGAACAGCACTCGTAATGCGTAGGTCACCAGTTCAATTCTGGTCTCGGGCTCCACAACGTTCCCGCTGGTCATCCAACACTCTCCGGTAGCAGTGCTGGTCCCGTCCTCGACTCGGTTGGCGTCTCGCGTCTCCCTGGCGTCCCCGGAAGCGCCTTAGTCTCGCCTAGACGGCCGTCGGGGTGCGCCTGCTGCGGAACTCCGGATGTGAATCCGGGCGGCCAGGGAGGAGGCGAAGCCGCAGCTCACCTGCCCGGTTGCAGTCAAGGACTTCCGCCAGCATGGGAGGAACGTCGTCGTCATCAACCACGAGATAGTCCCCCAGCTGGGGAAGCATCGGCACGCGGGCGTGGCGAAGATGGCCATGGACGTCGGGTGGGGGTCCCACGCGCACGATCCGGGCAGGCGGAAGTCGCATAGGCATCATCGGCCGGCAACCGGCCGCGCCAGGTGCTCACCTTCGGGTGAAGGCTCCATGCGCAGGCTCAAGGCGCACGAGTGTCCGTTGGCGCGCCATGCCCTTCGGACGTGGTTGGCCTGCGCGTCGTCCGCCCCTCGCCGAGCGTCCGGTTGAACCGCGCGATACCCGCTCGGTCGGCGTCGGTCCCGAGATGATGCCCGTACAGGTTCAACGTCAGCTCGACGCTGGCGTGGCCGAGCCAGGTTTGCACCGTTTTCACGTCCACCCCGGCGGCAAGCCAGGCCGTTGCCGCGGTGTGCCCTGTGTCATGCGGACGGCGGCCCCTGGATGTCCGAGACCAGCGAACTGACCTGCGCCAATTGCTGAGGCTGATCCACCCGCCCTGAGGGGCAGTGAACAACAGGTCGCTCGGCTGCTTGCCGGCAGACCACCGCCGAGCTACTTGCGTGTCCATGCCTTGATGGCCTCGCGGGCGGGTGGGTCCCAGCGAGTGGCCAACGACCGCGCCGTAGCTGTGCTCTGATGGTCTCCGGCGCGGAGGTGGCACCCTCCCTGGCTTTTCGGGCGCAAGTCACGTGCTGGCTTCGGAGGACTTTTTGGCCCCTTGCGCCCGGAGCCAGTTCACGAGAGCCTCCCGGCCTGTATCGAGGCCACCGGCAACGTCAAGGGGCGTGTCCGCCCCCCAAGAAGGTGTGCCGTTGAGGTCAGCACCGAGAGCTAGGAGGTACTGGGCCATGCGCAGCTGGCCGCCGTGGCAGGCCTGCCAGAAAGCGTCGGTCAGCTCCTGGTGGGTGCGCGGCGCGGTGGCCAAGAGTTCTTTGACCCGTGGCATCATCCCGAGCGCCGCCGCGTGCCAGAGGCGGTCGACTCGTGCCCCCCGCTCGACGAGCAGCCGGGCCACCTGCCAGCACCCATAGCCGACCGCGTCGTCGAGCGGGCTACCGCCAGCGATCGATGCCCCCGGGGCCTCGATGTCGGCGCCGCCGTCGATCAGGACCCTGGCCACCTCGACGTCATCGCTGCTCGCGGCCCAGTGCAGGGGCGTCTCGGCGTGCCAGCTCCCCTCTACCGCGGCGTTGGGGTCGGCACCGGCCTCGAGCAGCGCCGCGACCACTTCCGGGCCACGGGGGAAGAAGCCAGGCCAATCGGTAGCCGCGTGAAGTGCCGTCCCCGAACCGCCCTTTTCGTCCACTATGCGCGCCGAGGCCAAGCGTGGGTGCTGCCCGAGCAGCCCTCGCAGTCGCTCGACCTCGC
>JAJZYO010000346.1 GCA_021798075.1 Actinomycetes bacterium | reverse complement strand
GCCGGGCCGCTACCATCGTACCTGTACCTGTATCTAAGCTAAGTCTAAGGCTAAGGACCCTTTTGAGACCGGGAGGGGGCAGACGTGGCCAATACCGATGTGATTGGAGGCTCAGTGCCCAGGGAAGCGCTGCTGGCCAGGGCGCTGGTGGAGCTGGCGGACACGCTGGTGGCGGACTTCGACGTTGTCGAACTGCTGACCAGGCTGGCCGACCGCTGTGTCGAGGTGCTGGGCGTGGGGGCGGCCGGGCTCATGTTGGCCGGGCCCGATGGCGAGCTCCGGGTCATGGCCTCCTCCAGCGAAGCCACACGGGTGTTGGAACTGTTCGAGCTGCAAGCCAGTGAAGGACCGTGCCTCGACTGTTACCGTAGCGGCGAACCGGTAATGGACCAGGACCTCGCCACCTCCAACAGCCGTTGGCCGCGTTTCGCCGCCGAGACGCTCGCTGCCGGTTTCCACTCCGTCCAGTCCTTGCCCATGCGCTTGCGGGGCACTGTCATCGGCGCCCTCAACCTGTTCCAGGTGGGTACGGGTGAAATGCCAGGAGCCGACATCGAGGGCGCCCAGGCCTTGGCCGACGTGGCCACTATTGCCATCCTCCAACACCGCGCTGCCCTCGAAGCCCAGGTCCTCAACCAACAGCTCCAGCATGCTCTCAACAGCCGCATCGTGATCGAACAAGCCAAGGGGATGGTCGCCGAGCGGTCCGGCCTCAACATGGAGTTGGCGTTCTCGGCCCTGCGCACCTACGCCCGCAACCACAACTTGCGTCTCGTGGACGTGGCGAGAGAGGTTATCGACGGCTCCCTGGCCCCATCTGTGCTGCGCGCCAAGCCGAGCCGGTGAATGCCAGCAGCGGCCGGTCAGGCCCACAAACCATGGGCCTGTACCCTTCTCGCTTCAATGCCGCCCCCGAACCGGGCACCACGCCAGACAGCCTACGGGGTTGGCCGTGCGCAACGGGACTGTGGCGGGCGAGGCCTAGTCAATCGTGCTCGTCGACCTCCACCGGAGGGAGGTCACGCACCTCGTCCTTGGTGAGATTGAGCCGGACGCCGTCGTTGACGTCTTTGACGGCGCTTATCGGGATGGCCACCCGCTTCTGGCCCCAGAGATGGCCCTCGTCGAGCAAGACGTGGGTGACGCAATGGTCGCCGGGGTGGACGACCAGTCCCTGCACTCGCCCGATGGCGCCATCGGTGGCGAATACGTGGTCGCCCCGGTGCACCTCGACTTCCCCCACGGGCACACGGTCATTGGTGATGACTTTGGCTGCACTGACGCCCGTGCCCAGGTTGCCCATGCCGCCCATGCCCATGCCGCCCATGCCCATGCCGCCCATGCCCATGCCGCCCATGCCGCGTGACCCCATGCCCAGCCCGTAGTAGGGCCACGAGAACATTTGGTCCTGGCCATACCCGGACCGGCTGTACCCGCCCGGGATGAACTGCGTCTCTTCTGCTTCATCGAGCTTCTCGAACTCAGCCTTGGTACAGGACAGCCTGATGCCGTCGGCCGTCGAGGCGGCGAGGTCGATCGGTACGAGGCGGCCTCTTTCTCGGCCGTGCTTCGGTTCGACCACGAGGTGGGTCAGGGCGCGAGCAACGGGGTCGACGACCACGCGTCTCAGCTTGCCACAGGCACCGTCAAGGCAAGAAACCTCGCTACCGATCGTGAAATCTGTCGGTCCGGTCATGATTGACTTCCTTTCACGGCTCATAGAGCCAACTTGATTGCTTCGAAAGCATTGCTCTCGTGGGATGCGTAACCCTTTACTATGTCGACCAGGTTGGGATGAAACCGTGGCGGCCTCTGAGCTCCTGGCCTACCTCCGACCAGGCCGCCTGGACCCGCTTACGCCGGCGTGCCCGTGCGTTGAAGGCGAGGCCGCCAAGGCAAAGCAAAACGACGAGCACCACGGCAACAACCAACAACATGGGCATCGCACCAACACCACCCTTGGTAGGCACATTTGGGCCACCTGCGCTACCGGGGCCCGGAGCAACGCCTGAAGCTCTCGAGGCTAGCAGCTAAGAGCCCTGTCCCGGTGGCAGTCCGGCCTGACCGGGCTCCTCGGGACGGGCCTCGGGCGAAGACGGTGCCCCGGGCGCGGCACCGGCCCGCTTAGCGGAGTGGCGCACCAGTGGGCCCAACGACCTTGCGTCAGCCACGGCACGCCTGAGATCGTCTCTTCGGCTAGCTGCCTGCCGGTCGCCGGACACCCGCAACGACAGGTAGGCAGCCGCGCCGGCGGGAATGGGTAGCCAGAAGTTGACCAACCGGTACCCGATCACGGCGACGATGGCGGCACCGCGCGTGGCGCCGAAGCCGACCAAGCTGGGCACGAGCACCCCCTCGACGACTCCCAGGCCTCCCGGGGTAATAGGGATTGCGGCCAGCACGTAGGCGAGGCCGTAGGCCACGAGCAGTCCGTCGGGGTTTTCGATGTGGCCGAAGGCCAGCAGGAAGACGAAGAGCGACCCGGCGTCGAGCAGCCAGTTGGCGGCGGCCCACAGCACGGCCCGGCGCAGCAGGGCGTGGTCAGCGGCCATGACCGTGACCCGCTCGGCGATCTGGTGCAGGACGCGGTCGGCGGTCTCGGCCGCCCCTGGCTTCAAGAACCGCAGGCGGGCCACCAGGTCTTTGATGACGAGCGCCGCTCGCTCCTCGCCCCTGGTGAGCAGCAACACGAGCCCGGCGAACGCGGCCAGCAGCAAGGCCCCCACTATGGCGGCGGTGGCGTAGATCGGGTTGAACCCGCTCACCGGGACCGAAACGATCAAGGCCAGCCACAAGATGGCGTTGAGGACCAGAGCCGAGCCGATCCCTTGGACGGCGAGGGCCAAGCCGGCATCGCTGCCACTGACGCCCTCATTGGTCAGCAATCGGTACCCGAGGCCGTCTCCGCCGGCCGTCCCGCCTGGGAGCACATGGCTCACTGCCAGTGTCGACAGGTCGATCCTCCAGATCCGGGAGAAGCGACTAGCCCGCGCCGGCAGCACCGCTTTGGTCAACTTGGCGTAGCTCGCCAGGCTGGCCACCTCGAGCACTGTTCCCAGCGCGACGAAGCCGAAGTTGACCCGCCCCAGCAGGTGCAAGGAACGGCGCACTCCGGCGACCTGGGGCAGCACCAGGTACTCGAGGACGAGCGCAAGTACCACGAGGAGACCGCCGCGCCGGAAGGGGTGCCTGCTGACCAGCCGGCGCCACAGTGGGACCGGGCCGGGAGCGGATTTCGACGTCGGCTGGTCCATCAGCTTCAAATACCTAGCCGAACAGGTACTTAACCGGACGAATGGAAACTAGGCCCTGGTCGTCGAGGGCCTTATCCCGTGCTCCACCCGCTGTTGTCCCCGTCGCTGGCCTTACGGTGCGCCAGGCAGGTTGGCTCTTGGCTGCCCAGCAGGATGTTGGGCCCGCGACCGGGCAAGGTGCCGAGGTTGTGGACGTCGGGCACGGGGATCTTGAGATTTAGGTGCGCCGACCAGTCCGGGGACGAGGTGCTGGCGCCGTTCGAGCTCGGCTTCTATCTCGGGCCAAGCCTCCTCAGCACGGTTACGCCGGCGGGCCTGGCTGTTTGAAGCGACAACGCCACTGCTCAGCAGGG
>JAJZYO010000345.1 GCA_021798075.1 Actinomycetes bacterium | reverse complement strand
GGCTGACTTTGCGCAGTAGGTGCCTATCTCGAGCAGCGGGCCGAGCCCTGTCCTCCCCGCGACAAGGCCTGCCTGGTAGAGGGCCATGCCCTCGGGCTCGGGCATGAAGCCCTTGGCGCGGGCTGCGACGTCTCGCCAATCAACTGGCTGGGCCACCTGCCTGCCGTCAGTGATGTGCCGCCATTCCCGTGCCGCCGGGTTGAGGAGCGGCCTCCGTGTGCCCGCTGGCGAACACCAGGCGGTTGAAGATCACGAACTTGATCACCCACACGACCCCCCACGCGAAGAGCGACGCTCCCATGATCGCCAAGGCCCGGTCGAGCCCGACGACGTGGTTGGACTTGGCGAGGTGGTCGGCGATGTCAACCGTGACCGTGGAAGCGGCCAGGCCCGCGAGGGTCAGGGACCAGAAGGGGACCACCTCTTTCCACATGTGGCTCTTTCCCGTCTTACCCCAGGCCCACTTGCGGTTGAGCTCGAAGGCGGCAGGTGTAGAAGCGGCGGCGCCCAAGGCATTGGAGGCAACCCCGGAGAGGTGGAATAGCCAAGCACAGACCAGGATCACGAGCTCGCTTATACCGACGGCCACGACCGAGACCATCGAGTAGCGGAGGAACTTGGCAAGCGAGCCCATGCCCCTCGCCGGCGCCAAGGCGCGCGACACGAGCGGGTTGGCAAAGAACCGCCGCGCCGGGCGGCTCCCAACCAGGCGGTCGATCGTGGTGACCCTCCCCCCGTGACGAGACGGTGAGGTCGTAACGGGGTCACTGGGGCCCCTCTCAACGGGTGTCGTGGCCATAGGCATATCGCCTGCCGGCACGTCGGCGCTAGCTCGCACCCCGACATGGTACCCGTGTCGGCCGGGCGTCCCTAGGCAAGGCCGGGGCGCGCCGCTCCCCCTCCTGACGCTGACGAGCAAAAACCAGGGCCTGAGGCTGCCCGTCCTGGGCACTGGGTAGCATCGTCGTTGCCATGCCCAGGTCCAACGTTCTCACCCCGCAGGCGGTCGACTTCCCCCAGTGGTACCAAGACGTCGTTGCAAAGGCGGAGCTCGCCGAAGGCGGCCCGGCTCGGGGGACCATGGTCATCCGTCCCTACGGCTACGCGATCTGGGAACGCATGCAGGGCGAGCTCGACGCCCGCATCAAGGCGGCCGGCGCCAGGAACGCCTACTTTCCCGTCTTCATACCGGAGAGCTACTTCCGGCGCGAGGCCGAGCACGTGGAGGGCTTCAGCCCCGAGCTCGCCGTAGTGACCCACGGCGGTGGGAAGAAGCTCGAGGAGCCCTTGGTGGTGCGCCCCACGAGCGAGACGATCATCGACTCCTTCTTCGCGAAGTGGGTGCAGAGCTACCGGGACCTGCCGCTGCTCATCAACCAGTGGGCCAACGTCGTGCGCTGGGAGATGCGGCCGAGGCTCTTCCTAAGGGGAACGGAGTTCCTCTGGCAGGAGGGCCACACGGCTCATGCCACCGAGGAAGAGGCCCACCGCTACGCGCTAAGGATACTGACCGACGTGTACCAAGACTTCATGGTCGAAGTCCTCGGCGTACCGGTGATGACGGGGCGCAAGACCGAGCGTGAGCGCTTCGCCGGTGCCAAGACGACTTGGGCGGCAGAGTCGATGATGCGCGACGGCAAGGCCCTCCAGATGGGGACCAGCCACGAGCTAGGGCAAGGGTTCGCCGAGGCGTTCGGGATCAGTTTTTCGGACGAGTCGGGACGCCAGTCGTTCTGCTGGCAGACCTCATGGGGGGCCTCGACCCGCCTGATGGGCGCGCTCGTCATGGCCCACGGCGACGACCTGGGCCTCCGCCTGCCCCCGCGGATCGCCCCGGTGCAGGTCGTCGTGCTTGCCGTTCGGGCCGAAGACGGGGCCGGTGAAGCCGCCACGCGCATCGCCGAGTCGCTTGCCAAGGCTGGCCACCGGGTAGAGCTCGACACCCGGACAGACCTTTCATGGGGGAGGCGCGTGGTCGGGTGGGAGATCCGAGGCGTCCCGGTCCGCCTGGAAGTGGGACCGCGTGATCTCTCGGAGGGCAAGGCCGTCCTCTGCCGGCGAGACTGCAACTCGAAGACCCCCGTCTCGCTCGACCAAGTCGAGGCAGAGGTCGCCAAGGCGCTCGAAGAAAGCCAGGAAGCCCTACTCGGGGAGGCCCGCGAGGCCTTGGAGGCGCGCACGGCGAAGGTTGCTTCTCTCGAGGAGGCCGAAGAGGCCGCCCAGTCAGGCTTCGCCCTGCTGCCCGGGGCAGCCCTCGCCAGCGAACGTGCCGCCGCCGGGCAAGGCGAGGCGAGGCTCAACGAGGCCGGCGTGACGGTGAGAGTGCTACAGCGCCCCGACGGCTCACTTCCTGGTGCCGATGAAGAGCTCACGAGCCTCGTCGCCGTCGTGGCGCGTTCTTACTGACACTTCCCGGGCCTCACTTACTCCTGGCGGCCTCGTCCAGCGACTGGCAACTGCTTGCTGAGACCTTGCCCTCGACGGTGAACGTCGACAGCGGCAGGGGCCCGCGGCTTTCCTAACCGTCACTTCGCAGGTCAAATCGGTAGACATTGGTGTCGCGCTCTTGGAAACCGACCTTCCGGTAAAGGTTGTTCGCCGCTTCTCGTGATGGCCGGGAGGTGAGGTCCACGGTCTTCGCGCCCCTCGCCCGCGCCACCTCTACGGCAGCCCTCGTCAGGGCCTCCGCCACGCCTCTGCGCCGGGCCGCAGTATCCACAACTACGTCTTCCACCCAGGCACGCATGCCGGTCGGCAAGCGGAAGAGCACGAGTGTGACCATGCCAACTATCGGGCCCTCGGATCCACTGGCATCGCTGAGTGGCGCGGGCGGGCCCTCGACCGGCACTGGGGCCGGCAACGGGGTGCCGTCCCTCCCCACGGAGCCGTCCCTCCCCACGGAGCCGTCCCTCCCCACGGAGCCGTCCCTCCCCACGGAGCCGTCCCTCCCCACGGAAACGGTGTCGTCCCTCGCCACGAGGAGGACGGTTGCCGGCGACGCCACAATTTCTCCGATCTCCTCGTCGCTCGGCTCCCGAGCAGACGACGAGAGCTGAGGGAGGAGCCGGCGCACCGCGGCCAGGAGCTCGCCGTCGGCCTTGCGCACCTCGGCCACGCTCACCACAGGCCGAGTGTACGCCGCACCCGGAACGCTTGTCCCAGGCCGAGCTTGGGCGCGGGCGGGGAGGCCCTCTGCCCGAGGATTTACACATTCGTCATCCTCTGGTCACCTGGTTAACAACTGGCCTTGGTAGCTTGAAGATCAGGTGGTGGGCGCGAGGCTTTGACGGCGTCCCCCTGGCCCCTTAGCCCCCCATCACCAGGGTCCCCCCTCCCCCCGGGGGACCCGCGCGCCGTCGGTGGGCCAGCTCGGGAGCGGCTCCCCAGCCGGCCACTTTGGGGGCAAGGCCGGGCAAAGCGCGGGCCGGGCGTCGCGCGAAGTCGTCCCGACCGGTCGCGCCACCGGCAATACCTCCGAGTGGCCGGCGCCTAGCCCGAAATGCCACTGTGGCCTATGGCCACCTCGGACTGGGACGAGCTCCTCAGCTATGACCGAGAGCACGTCTGGCACCCTTACGCCCCACTGCCCGCGGCCCTTCCCCCGCTGCCAGTGGCATCCGCCTC
>JAJZYO010000344.1 GCA_021798075.1 Actinomycetes bacterium | reverse complement strand
CGGAGCTCGACTTGAAGCGCGAGGCGGTGCTCGTGATCGTGGACGGCACCCTGGTTACAGGTGACACGGTCGTCGCCCACAGCTCCGAAGTCGAGATCCGCCCCGTCGTTTCTGGCGGAGCGGTAGCGCAGTGAAGTGCCGTAGCTGCCGGGAGCCGGCCGTTATCGAGTTACGCCGGCACAACGCCGGGTTTTGCGCGCCCTGTTTCCTCACCTACTGCCGCAACCAGGTAGTGCGCGCGGTCGAAGAACACAAGATGATCGCCCGTGGGGAGAGGGTCCTGGTGGCCGTTTCGGGAGGCAAGGACTCCCTTGCCCTTTGGGACCTGCTCCTTGACCTCGGCTACCAAGCTGATGGCCTCTACATCGGGCTGGGCATCGGTGGCTACAGCGAACCCTCCGGCGAATACACGAGGTCCTTCGCCGAGGCGCGCGGGGTGACCCTGGTCGAGGTGGACCTTCCGGGCGACTTCGGCTACGACATCCGCAGCGGAGCAGCGGCCGACCATCGCGTGCCGTGTTCGGCCTGCGGGCTCTCCAAGCGCCACATCTTCGACCGTGCGGCAGTGGAGGGGGGCTACGACGTGGTAGCGACTGGGCACAACCTCGATGACGAGGCGGCTGTGCTCTTCGGCAACCTGCTCCACTGGGACGTCGCCTACCTGGCTCGCCAGCGGCCGGTTTTACCCGAGAGGGACGGTTTCCCGCGCAAGGTGAAGCCGCTCGTCCGCCTGGCGGAGCGAGAGATGGCCGCGTACTGCGTTCTGCGAGGGATCGACTACCAAGTCGAGGAGTGCCCGATGTCGGCAGGCAACAGGCACCTCGGCTATAAGGATGCCCTCAATGCGGTCGAGGAGCGCTCGCCTGGTACCAAAGCAGCCTTTTACCACGGCTTCTTGGAGCACGGTGCCAACTTGGGCGCGGAGATCGGAGAGCGAGAGCGTGAAGGCCTCCGTCCCTGTTCGAACTGCGGAGCACCGACGGTCGGCGAAATCTGCGCCTTTTGCAAGCTCGTCCGCCGCGCGGGCGGCAACCCCAACCGTCGCATCCCAGTCTCGGCAGGCCCAGTCTCGGCAGGCCCAGTCTCGGCAGGCCCAGTCTCGGCAGGCCCAGTCTCGGCAGGCCCAGTCTCGGCAGGCCCAGTCTCGGCAGGCCCAGTGCCGGCAGGCCCAGTGCCGGCAGGCCCAGTCTCGGCAGGCCCAGTGCCGGCAGGCCCAGTCTCGGCAGGCCCAGTGCCGGCAGACGCAGCACTGGCAGACGCAGCACTGGCCACCCCGGCGCCGGGGGCAAAGGAGACCGCGAAGTGAACGCCGAGGCCGCCGCGGGCACTGATGGCCGGCTGGCGAGCGGCGGCCCCACCTCTTGTGGCCCCGCGCCGGGTGAAGCCATTGCCCACAATGAGGGGGAAAGCGCGGGCGGAGCGGCAATCCGGCCGTTCCTCGCCGGAGAGAAGGCGCTCCTTATCGATTCGAAGGGCCGCAGGCACCTTGTCACCCTGCGCCCAGGTGGGCAGTTCCACACCCACGCCGGCGTGGTCGCCCACGACTGTCTGATCGGGCAGGACGAGGCGGTCACGGTGCGCTCGAGCCACGGTGCGCGCTACCTGGCCGTTCGGCCAACCCTCGCCGAGGTCGTGCTGGAAATGCCTAGGGGGGCACAGGTCATCTACCCGAAGGACCTTGGCCCGCTGCTCATCATGGCCGATATCTTTCCCGGCGCCAAGGTGCTAGAGGCCGGGTTGGGTTCGGGGGCGCTGTCTATGGCATTGCTGCGCGCCGGCGCTCATGTGACCGGCTACGAAGTGCGGGAGGACTTCGCTGCCCGGGCCATCGCCAACGTGACCAGCTTCCTCGGCGAGGAGGTCCTCGGTCGCTACGACGTCGAAGTCCGTGACCTCTACGAAGGCATCACGGAGAGCGGCCTGGACCGCGTGCTCCTTGACCTGCCTGAACCCTGGAGAGCGGTAGACCACGCGGCCGCGGCGCTCCGTCCGGGGGGCATTTTCATCGCGTACCTTCCGAGCGTCACCCAGGTGATGGCTCTTCGCGAGGCGCTCCCGCAGGCTGGGTTCGTGCTTGCTGAGACGGTCGAAGTACTCCAGCGTTCATGGCACATCGAAGGCCAGTCCGTGAGGCCAGACCATCGGATGGTCGCGCACACGGGGTTCCTGACCGCCGCCCGGTCGGCTGGCGAAAGAAGCGCGCGTCCTACCGGCGACGGTGCACCTCCCGGAGCGGCCTACGGGCCCGGTGCGCCATGAACGACTTCGACATCGGCATCCTCGTCGCCGCGGGCCTGGCCGCGTTCGGTGGGTGGCGGGTGGGGTTCCTCGCACGAGTGTTCTCCTGGCTCGGCCTGGCCGCGGGCATCTACTTCGCAGTTCGCTACCTACCTCGCATCGTGAGCCTCTTCAACGTGTCGGGTTCTGTGGCCCGCGCCGCGCTGGCCATTGCGGTGCTCTTAGTGCTCGCCTTCGTCGGCCAGGGCCTTGGGCTCATGGTGGGGTCGAGGCTCCACTCGGTGCTCCCATTCGGAGGAGCAAGGGCGCTAGACCGTCTGGTTGGGGCGATGCTCGGGGTCGTCGGCGTGCTTGCCCTCGTGTGGCTCCTCGCTCCATCGCTCGCCGCCGTCCCTGGCACGTTGTCGCAGCTGACGACCGGCTCCGTCATCGCGCGCTGGGTGAGCAACGAGAGCCGGCGGGCGGGGCTCGACCCGCCGAACACCCTGCAGGCACTGCGCCGGCTGGTCGGGGAAAATGGGTTCCCGCAGGTGTTCACGACCTTCGGGCCGAGCCAAGATGCGGGCCGGCCGCCGACGACGGACCCGCTTTCCCACGCCGTCCTTTCGACTGCGGAAGCATCGACGGTCAAGGTGGAAGGTCAGGCGTGCGGGCGCATCCAGGAAGGAAGCGGCTGGGCCGTTGCAAACGACCTGGTAGTGACCAACGCACACGTGGTAGCCGGTGAGCCCGCGGGCGCCACTCGCGTGCTCCTGCCAAGCGGTGCCCGCTTGCGGGCTTCGGTCGTCCTCTACAACCCCAACGTGGACATAGCCCTGCTCAGTGTGCCTGGCCTCTCCGAAACGCCCCTCCCGCTGGCAAGCCCTTCGAGCGGTCAGAGCGGCGCCGTCCTAGGGCACCCCAATGGCCAGGACAACATCGCAGTCCAGCCGGCGACGGTAGCCGATCAGGTCACTGCCGTCGGGGAGGACCTCTATGGCACCCACAAGACGACCCGCCAGGTGTTGGTGCTCGCGGCACGTCTTACCTACGGCGACTCTGGTGCGCCGCTGGTTGACCAAGGGGGCCAGGTGATCGGGATAGCGTTTGCGATTGCGCCAGACAGACCTACGACGGCCTACGCGCTCAACGCCACGGCCGAACTAACCAAGCTCCTCTCCGAGCCTCGTGCAGGAGCCGTATCGACGGAGGCCTGCGTCAACGGCTGACCGACCATCCGGTTGAGCTAGGCGCCGCGCTCGAACCGGAAGCGAGGCAAGCGAGGGCACCCTCGCTATTCTTCGATGAAGATGCACTCCCCGGGGCACTCCTCCGCCGACTCGCGGGTAGCGTCCTCCATGTCCTCGGGGACGAGCGCCAAGCCTGCGTGCCCACCCGGGTCATTGAAAATCTT
>JAJZYO010000343.1 GCA_021798075.1 Actinomycetes bacterium | reverse complement strand
CAGAGGCTTCTTCGAGGGCATCCCAGAGGTCGGTGGTGCTGGTGTTGGCAAACTGGTGGCGGTCGAGGTAGCTGTGCAAGCCACGGCGGAAGGTCTCCTCGCCCAGGTAGCGCTCGATCATCCGGAGCACCGAACAGCCCTTGTCGTAAGTAATCGTGTCGAACATGTCGTCCGCCTCTTCGGGGCGCCCGACCGGGTACTCGATCGGGCGCGTGGCCCGCAAGCTGTCCGTTGCGAGTGCCGCGAGCCTTTCAACACCGAAGTTGGTCCACACTTCCCAGCGGGGCTCGAAGTGGTCGGTGGTGAGCAACTCCATGAAAGTGGCGAAAGCCTCGTTTAACCAGATCCCCTCCCACCAGCGCATCGTCACGAGGTCGCCGAACCACATGTGGGCGGTCTCGTGCGACATGACCTGTACAACCCGCTGTTTTTCGACCTGCGCGCTCTCGTCGGGGACGAGGAGTGCGGTCTCCCTATATGTAACGAGGCCGAGGTTCTCCATTGCTCCGGCCGCGAAATCAGGGATACCGACGTGGTCGAGCTTGTCGGCGGGGTAGGGCATCTGGAAGTAATCGCAGAGGAACGAAAGGGCGTGCGCGGACGCCCGCTTGGCAAGGCCCGCGAGCCCTCCGCGGCCCGGGACGTAGGCAATTCGGACCGGCACATCGCCGACCAGCTCGGGGCCTGTCAGCTCGAACGGGCCGATCGCAACGGCCACGAGGTAAGTGGACATCTTGACGGTGTCGGCGAAACGGGTCCGTCGCTTGGCGTTACCGACCGCCTCGCTCGAGAGCTCCCGCGCGTTGGAGAGCACGGTGAGGCCCTCGTCGGCCACGACCGAGATCGAGAACGTGGCCTTCATGTCTGGCTCGTCCCAGCACGGGAAGGCCCGCCGGGCGTCGGTCGACTCGAACTGGGTAACTGCGACCCACGATTCTTTGCCGTCTGGCCCCTTGAACTTGCTCCTATAGAAGCCACGAAGGAGATCATTGAGTTTCCCCGAAAAGCGCATATAAAGCTGCGCCGTCCCCGGGGCGACTTCCTGGTCGAGGCTGAGGGTGACCTGCTCCTCGTCTGGCAGGTAAGAGACCGTGGCGCCGAGGGGGCCGCTGGCGCCCCCCGCTACCTGCAGGCGTGCCTCGCTTATTTGCAGGTCAGCGGCGTTGAGCACGAGCTCCGAAGTGGCACGCCGGACGTCTAGGTCTACGGTAACCTCCCCGGTGAAGGCCGCTTGCGCGAAGTCGGGCTCCAAGAGGACCGTGTAGTGCTGAGGCAGGACGTGCCTCGGGAGGCGGTAGGAGAGGCGCTCGTTCACGCTCGCCACCCTAGGGTAAAGCGGCTGCCTGGACAACCTCGTGAGCTGCGCCGGCTTGGACACCGTGCTGGCGCCGGCCGCGCATCTGCTCGGTTTCCTTTGGCTGGAAAGGGCCAGTTTTCTCCCAGATGCCTGGCCGCCGGCGCAGGCGGTCTCTTGGGGTGCCGTTCATTGGTTCCACATGCTTGGATCTCGTCACGACGGGCTCGGGGAGCGGTTGACTTGAGAGGTGCCAGCCTCGCAGACAGACGCTGAGGGCCCTGGTCCGCTCGCGACTTACCGAGCCAAGCGGGACTTCACCAGGACCCCGGAGCCCGCCGGCGAGCGGGCGCAGCCGGGACGAGAGCCGGTGGCGGCCGGGGAGGAAGGCGAGCGCGCTCCCGTGCCAGGCCTGCGCTTCGTCGTCCAACGCCACCGGGCTCGGCGGTTGCACTACGACCTGCGCCTCGAAATGGACGGGGTGCTCGCGAGCTGGGCAGTGCCCAAAGGGCCGACCCTCGACCCGAACGTGCGACGGGCCGCGTTCCACGTGGAGGACCACCCGCTCGAGTACTTCGATTTCGAAGGGGTGATACCCAAGGGCGAGTACGGCGGCGGCGACGTCATAGTTTGGGACGAGGGGACGTGGGAACTAGGTGAGCCGGACAGCTCTTTTGACCCCGTGCGCGCAGTACGCGCGGGTGAGCTCCACTTCGACCTCCATGGCTACAAGTTGCAGGGCCGCTTTTTACTGGTCCGGACCCGGGTCGACGCGGCAGGCAAGGAGCAGTGGCTCTTGCTGCACAAGCACGATGAGTACGCGGCACCGGGTTGGGATCCCGAGGACTACCCCCGTTCGGTGCTCTCGGGGCGCACCAACGACGAAGTCAAGGCGGCACCGGACCGCCTTTGGAGGTCCTCGCTGCCGCCGGCGGAGGCGGCCGTCGACCTGAGGGCCGCGCGAGGCGCGGCACCCGCGCCCGCACAAGCGAGTGGGCCGACTGCCGACGAGCTCGCCGCGCTCGACGCCATCGGCACGGCGGGGTCGTGGCTCGTCTTCGGCCGCGAGCTGCGCGTCACGAACCTCAACAAGGTGTTGTTCCCTGGAAGGCCGGGCGAAGAGCCACTCACCAAGCGCGACCTTTTGCGCTACGCGGCTCAGATCGCTCCGGTCGCCATGCCCTACCTGGTAGGGAGGGCCCTCAACATGCACCGCTTCCCTGGTGGCGCCGCCACCCAGGGTTTCTGGCAAAAACAGCTCCCCTCTCACGCCCCCGGCTGGGTCCCGCGCTGGGACAACCCGGAAGCGGGTGCTGCTCAGACGACCACCTACCTGGTCGTGGACGAGCCGGCGGCGTTGGTATGGGCGGCGAACTTCGGCGCCCTCGAATGGCACGCCTGGACCTCAAAGGTAGAGCATCCGGACCTTCCCACCTACGTGCTCTTGGACATCGACCCGGGAGACAAGACGAGCTGGGAGGACTTGTTGGAACTCGCGCGGCTTCACCGGGCAGCGCTCGAGCACCTGGGGGTCTTGGCGCAGCCCAAGTTGACCGGAAAGCGAGGAGCCCACATATGGGTGCCTGTCGCGCCCGGGCCATCTTTTTCCGAGACCCGCGCTTGGGCCGAAGCGCTGTCCCGCGCGATTGGCAATGTCGTCCCTCAACTTTTGAGCTGGAAGTGGCAGGTGGGGGAGAGGAGCGGGCTGGCTCGCCTCGACTACACGCAAAACGCGCTCAACAAGACCCTGGTTGCGCCATATAGCCCGCGTGCCGCGGCCGGTGCACCGGTTTCAGCGCCGATTGATTGGTCTGAGCTGGACGATCCCGCGCTCAGGCCCGAAATGTTCACAATGCGGAACGTGTTGGAACGCCTTGCGGCGAAGGGAGATCTCTTTCGTACAGTCCTTAGGGCCCAGCGGTTGCCTCAGTTGGGCTGAGGAGTTGGGCTTCTTGGTGTCCTCGCTGGTGTACCCTGGCCTGGACATGCCTAGCACTACTGAGCCGACCGCGGTCAACCTAGGACCACTCGAAGCTGAAGTTATGCGCATCGTGTGGAGGGAGGGCCTGAAGACGGTCGCTCAGGTTACGTTGCGCGTCAACGAGAGCCGGCAGAAGCCCCTGGACTACAACACGATCTTGACGGTCATGTCCAACCTCACCAAAAAGAAGCTGCTTCGCCGCCGCCGGCGGGGCAATGCCTACCACTTCAGCGTCACCTGCGGCGAGGAGGACTTCGCCTACCGCCAAGGCGCCGCCACCGCGGCCGGACTGGTCGAACGCTACGGGGAGCCGGCTCTGGCTGGGTTTGTGGACCAGGTGGCCGCCTCGCCCGAATTGCG
>JAJZYO010000342.1 GCA_021798075.1 Actinomycetes bacterium | reverse complement strand
GGGCCAGCTTGGACAGGCCGATCACCCGGCCGTCTGCATTGGGGATGTAGGCAACGTGGGCACGCCCGAACCACGGCAGCAGGTGGTGCTCGCACAGGCTGTAGAGCCTGATGTCCCGGACCAGCACGAGCTCGTCGTGCCCGGCCTCGAAGGTCGGGCTCAGGTGCTCCGAGGGAGCCTCGTCGTTGCCCACCAGGAGCTCCGCGTACATGCGCGCCACCCTGGCCGGAGTGGCTCTGAGCCCGTCCCGGTCGGGGTCCTCCCCCAGTGCTGCCAGCAGTTCGCGCACGGCCATCTCCGCCCGGCGCTGGTCGACCGCCACAGCTCAGGTCCCGGCCACACCGGTGTAGCGGCGGACACAGGCCAGGTTGCGGTACCTCTCACCCACGTCCAGGCCGTAGCCCACCACGAAGTGCTCCGGGATGCGGAAGCCGACATAGGCGAGCTCCGGCAGGTCGGCCTGGGGCCCCTTGGCCAGGAGCGCGCACACGGCCAGGCTGGCCGGGTGCCGGGCGGCGAGGTTGCGCAGGAGGAAGGCCAGCGTGAGCCCGGAGTCCACGATGTCCTCGACGACCAGCACATGGCGGCCCGCCAGGTCGGTGTCGAGGTCCTTCACTATGCGCACGACCCCGCTGGTCCTCGTGCTGCTCCCATAGGAGGCAACGGCCATGAAGTCGAACTCCACCGGCAGGGCGATGGCCCGTGCCAGGTCGCTCATGAACACGAGGGCTCCCTTGAGCACGCCGACCAACAGAGGCGACCTCCCCGCGTAGTCCTCGGTCACGCGTTGGCCGAGCTCGGCCACCCGTCCCCGGATATCGGCCTCGCTCACGACCACCTCGCCCAGGTCCGGATCTTCGTCGGCCCAGCGCTGCTCGGTCGAGGTGAGGGCGGGACGCTGCGACATGGGACGCTGACAAACCTATACCGGCAGGGGCGGGAGCAGAGGCGGGGACAGCGTCAACCTGCCCTTCGACCGGCTCACCCTGCACCCACCGGCCAGCTCACAGGCCTTGGCCTGACCGGACACCACCGCCCAGACGCGCTCCAGTTCGGCCGAGGAGGGCGGGTGCCGGTCCGGCCCCTGGCGGAGCCAGGTGCGCAGCGCCCTGTTGGCCAGAGGCCGCGGCGCCGCCCGCAGGGCGCGCACGTCGGTCGGGTCCAGGTCGCCTGCCAGGGCGGCGAGGACCTCGGAGTCCTGCCCGAGGATGCGGGCCGTGCGGACGAGCACGGGGACCGGGTCCCGCCCCGAGATGTCCGCCAGCAGTGGGAGCAGTTGGTGCCGCGTCCGGTTGCGCCGGAAGCGGAGGTCCGAGTTGGACTCGTCCCGTACCACCCGCAGGCCGAGAGCGGCCACAACCGCCTCGGTCTCGCTGCGACGCAGAGCGAGCAGGGGACGGCCGACGCTGCCGAGGCCGGCTCCTGACGGGCGCATCGCGGCCAGTCCCTCCAGGCCTGCCCCCCGCATGAGGTTGAGCAGAACGGTCTCGGCCTGGTCGTCGGCGGTGTGGCCCACGAGCGAGCCACGAGGCAGGGCCCCGTACCTCGCCCGCCGGGCACGGGCCTCGAGGTCCGGCCCGGGGGGCACCCGGACCGACACCCGGCGGAAGGCTGAACCCAGTCGCTCGGCAGCCTCTTGGACGACCTCCGCCTCGGCTGCGCTCGAAGGGCGCAGGCCATGGTCCACGTGCACTGCCTCGGCCCGGCACCCTGCGGCGACGGCCAGAGCCAGGAGGGCCAACGAGTCCGGCCCGCCGGAAACGGCGCACACCACCTCGGACCCGGACGGCGGGAACCGGCATCGGGGCAGCAGCGAGAGCACCTGCCCGGGCCAGAGCCCGCCCCGGGGCAACCCGCAGGCCACTCAGGCCGTACGGCCGAGGCCCCCTGCCCGCTGCACCCAACGGTCGGGGTCCTTGATCTCGTCCAGCCCCGGTAGCCACTCGGGCCCCTGCCAGACCATGTCGAACAGCTCACGGCCACCACGGGCCTCGACTGCCTGGATGAAGCGCTCGCCCATCTCGTACTGGCGCAACTTGGCCTCCAGGCCCACCAGGCTGGTCACCACCCTTGCCGCACCGCGCTGGTGGCGACGTTCGCTCAGCGCCCGGGCAAAACGCTCGGCCTGGGGGATGCGCTCGGCTGCAGCGCGGTTCATGACGATGTCGCCGTGCCCCTCCAGCAGGCTCATCAGCCCGGCAACCCGGTCCAGGGCCTGACGCTGCGAGGGCGACGCGAGCAGGCCGAGCAGGCCGGCTTCGTCGAGCGGGTTACGACCGTGGCGCGCCTCGGCGACGGCCGTCCTGAGCGCTTCGACAAGGCGGTGCGGGTCGGGGTCCACCCCCTCGACCAACGAGCCGACCAGGGACAAGAAGTAAGGCCGGAGCCAGGGCACACCGGTGAACTGGAGGCGGTGCGTGACCTCGTGGAGCGCGATCCAGAGACGGAACTGGCGGGGCTGGAAGCCGAAGCGGTCCTCGAGCTCGATCACGTTGGGGCCCACGTAGTAGACCAGGTCCTGGTCCTCGGGGTTCTCGTCCTCGATCAGCAACTGGTCGTACTGGCCGAGTACCCGTGCCGACATCCACCCGAGTAGGAGGCCGAGCTGCACCCCGGCCACGTTACGGGTCAACTGGACGGGCATCTTGACCTGGAGCGGCCCGAGACTGGGGCCTGGCTTTGCCAGCGCCTGGTCGAGCTTGTCGCTCAGGGGCCGGAGGAGCCTCTCCACCGAGGAGATGTTGGCCCGTGCCCAGCCCGGGCGGTCTGTCACCCTGGCGCGCGCCGGGCCGGAGCCGGAACGCAGGCCGGTCTCCCTCTCGACCAGTGCCTCGGCCTCGGCCGTCAGTTCGACGAAGTCCTCCTCCAGGACCGTGGTACGGCCCCGCGGTATGACCGGCTGCCTACCGGCAACCCTCGCCGCCACTCGGCCCGCCAGGTCCCAGGAGATCGGCCCTGTGGTGTGGTCGCTCACCGTCCGGCCCAAGCAGCCGCAACCGCGCTCAGGCGATCTTGCGGCCCCGGGTACGTGGCACGGTGACCGGCTCGTGCTGGAAGCAGTACTTCCCGTTGTTGTACATGGAGAGCCTCGTGTTGCAGCCTGGGTGGCGGCAGGTACGGCCCCGCCCGAACGACTTGGAAGGCCGCTCGGCCCCGCTCAACATGTGGCCCCCGAGTGATCGTTCGCTCATCTCCCTCACCAACACCTATGGGCGGGACTTCCTTCCCGGGCACGAGGCGATCTACCCGCACCGGGGCCCGCGTAATCACGACGGGACGTCTCCGGCCAGCTTCAGGGCCATGGCCACGCGCGACTTCAACGAATCGGGTACCTCGTCACGGCACTTGCGGCCCACGAGGGCCTTGAGCTCGGCTTCGAAGTCGAACTTGCTCAGGCAGGGGGCGCAGTCGTCCAGGTGGTCCTGGATCCTCCGGCGCACCTTTGGTGTCAGCTCACCGTCCAGGAAGCTGTAAAGGGTGGCGATCGCCTCTTGGCACGGCTCGGTGACGGTGCGACCACCGACAGCCCGCGCCTCTGCCTCGAGGCCTGACACGTCCCCCACGGGGAGTGCCTCTCCGTCCCCGGCGGGCACGCTCACCTGCTCAGTCTCCTGACGGTGGTCATGTGGTCTCTGCGG
>JAJZYO010000341.1 GCA_021798075.1 Actinomycetes bacterium | reverse complement strand
CCTTTCAAGGCAGTGCCGTTCAGATCAAACAAAGTCGGCCGCGCCGCTGCCCCGCTCGTCGGTAGTGGCGGCGTGCCCGGCGCCACGAGGCCCGACGCTGCAGGAGCCAATAAAGAGCACAGGCGGCACTACCTACAGCTTCTCCCCTGCTCGTGGGCCGGGCCGCTGGTGAACTGTGCCCGGCAAAGGACGCTCGTCCTGGGCCGCTCGGGGCCGGACGTTTGGGTTCGTTGCTGGTCCCGCCTGCCTGGGGCAAAGAGAAGTCTGGCCGGGGTTGGGCGTTAATTAACGCTAACGGCGCAGCTTTTGGAAGCAGCAGGCCTTGAACTTCTTCCCGCTCCCGCAGGGGCAGGTCTCGTTGCGGCCGGTCTCCCTCCATCGTCGGCGCTGGTCCCGCTCTTCATCTTCCAGCTGTGACATGACGCCGCTCAAGGGTCGGCCGAGGTCGGCGATAACAGCCATTCGCCGTAGGTACGGGAGCGCATGGGTGTAGAAGGCCTTGTACCCGGCGCAGAGGTAGTTACGACCGGCTCCTCCCTCGCGTTCGGCCAGCCGGACAAGGCGCTGCTTGGGGCAGCCGCCGTTGCACAGGGCCAACACGGGGCATGCGAGACAGGCCTCGGGCAAGGTGTCCCGCTTGCCCCTGCCGAAGGCCTGCTGGCGGGCCGAACGGACAAGTGACGCGAGCCCGTCACGGCGGACGTCTCCCAATTGGTGGCCCGTGTCGACAAAGTGGTCGCAGGAATAGACACTGCCGTCGTGCTCGATGGCGAGCGCCAGCCCACATGTCTCGGCCATCACGCAAAGGTTGGGCGACTGGCCGAGCAGGACGAGGAGCGGTTCCAAGAAGTTCTGCACGCCAACGCGCCCAACGTCGTGGCGCACCCATTCGTCGAATATTTCGCATAAGAACTGGCCGAACGCACCAGCTGCTACGGTCTGCTCGGTGGGGCCACCGTCGGGACCTCGTTCCACGACGGGGATGAACTGCAACCATGTCACACCCTGGTCGAGGAAGTACCGGTAGACGTCCAAGGGCGCCTTCACATTTGTGGAATTGACCGTGCAAAGGACGTCCGGGTCGATGCCGTGCGCACGGAGCGTACGGAAGCCGTTCATGGCCCGGGCGTGGCTCGGCCGGCCGTGGCGGTCCCGGCGTGAGGCGTCGTGGACGACGCTCGGGCCGTCGATGCTTATCCCCACGGCAAAACGTTCCTCGGTCAAGAAAGTGCACCAGCGGTCGTCGAGCAGCGTGCCGTTGGTCTGGAGGCTGTTCCAGCAGCTCCATCCCTCTGGCAGGTAGCGCCGTTGAAGCTCTAGAGCCCGGCGGTAGAACCCCATGCCCGCCAGGGTCGGCTCCCCACCGTGCCAGACAAAATGGACCGTTGGGCCGGGGCTCGCTCCGATGAAGGCTTCCACAAAGGCCTGAAGGACCTCGTCGCTCATGCGGAAGCGCTCGTGGGCAGGGAAGAGCCCTGTCTTTGGCAGGTAATAGCAGTAGGAACAGGCCAGGTTGCAGAGCGGGCCGATGGGCTTGGCCATTACCACGAAGGACGGTGACGGCTCGGGGCTGGCCCTTGGGGGGTCGACGGCACTTGGCTGGGCTGAAGACAGCCCGTTACTACCCACCCCACCACAATGGCCCCGAGCGCGTCGAGGTCGCCACTCCTCCGAGAGCACCCGGCGCGATCTGGTGCGGTCGAGTGTTCGTCTCGTCCGCGGGTTGGCGACGAGGCGGCGGAGCAGAGGAGCGTCACCGTACCCTCACCTTGGGGCTAAAGGAGCTTTGCAAGGCCCATCAAGAAAAAGCGGCAGAGCCGAAGCCGCAGTGGAGGCAGCCCAAGGCCAGCTGCACCAGCTTCGGCGCCGGTCCCTGCCCCGGTCCTAGTGCTCGCCTTACGGGGTGGGTGTACCAAAAGGCTGGCGTCCCGGTCAGCTTGGCTTCTGGGCGCGCATGATCGCTGACGCTGCGTACTCGTGCACCTGGTGGGTCTCCACAACCTCGATGCTGTCGAAGCCCGCGTCCGCTAGTGCTGAGCGGTACTCTCCTTCAGTGAGCGCCCCGGCGAGGCACTCGGTCCACTGCTGCATGTTGCCCTTAGTTTGCTCGTCCATGCCCGTGTAGGCGGTGACATCGGTCACCGCAAAGCGCCCTCCGGGCCGCAACACCCGTGCCGCTTCTCTCGAAACAACGCCTGTGTTCACAGCGAGATTGATCACGCAGTTCGACAGGACGACGTCGGCGCTCGCATTGGGCAGGGGGATGTCCTCCAAGTACCCCTTCAAGGAACTCGACATTTTGCACGCCAGCCTTGGCGGCATTGGCCCGTGCGGCGGACAGGTCGCCAGGTGCACCTCGGAAAACTCCCCGAGGTGGCCCTTGAGAGCCTCGAAGCCCGGGTTCAGGGACTGGGAGCCTCGCCGGCAGCCCGACGGGGAACGACGGTCAGCTCTTCGGGAGCGACCACCAGGGCCTGTCGCGCGACCCGGGGGAGGCTGCGCTGGAAGGGGACTAGAACGCTCAGCCAGTAGCGCCCCGGCGGTACGAGGTAGCCCCAAGAGGCGCGGAAGCTGGCCGTGCCGTAGACGACAGGCACTGTGAGTTCCTCGCCTGGCTCGAGGTCGATGACGATGCCGACGCCGGCGACCCAGCCAGGGGCCAGGCCGCCGGCCTCCTTGCCGTCGTGGTCGATGAGTACCCCGACGAGGGGCTGGCCAGAGTGCAAAGGGCCGACCCGCTCCCGGCCAACGTTCCGCGCGACGACGCCTCCTTGCCCGCGGTGGCCGGACTCGACAACCCGGGCGTCGAGGTGCAGTTCAAGCTGCAGTCCGTCGACATCGACGAGCTCGTAACGGCCCTTTCGCGGCGAACGGGCCTCCGATTCCCTCGGAGCAGGAGGGAGTGGGTACTTGAAGGCGCCCACCTCCAAGGCCACGGCATCGCCGTATCGTTTGGCGAGCTCCTCGGCCAGACCCTCCTGGTCCGCCTGCAAGCCGACGTGGAGGACGCCAAGGCCCGGGCTGACCGACGACAGGGCACCGCGTGGTGCGGCCGCCCAGATCTCTTCCTGGATTCGGCTGAGGTCGGCCAGCGAGCGGGGCAGCGGTTCGACCAAGAGCCGCTCGGGGTGCTCGACCAGCGCCCTCAGTGCCGACTGGTGCCTCTCTATGTCCACAGTGAACGATGCCACCAGCCGGACCGTCGGCTCGTTCTCGAAGCGGACGCCGGCCCAGGCCTCGGGGTGGGACTCGCCGTAGCGACGGACGGCGTATAGGTCGCCGCGAAGGGAAGCTTGGCCTCGACGCTCCTCTTTGCCGCTGTCCGGTGAGCCGCTCATAAGGCCCAGAGGACGTAGACGTCGCCCTTGCCGAGCGAGTCACCGTCCAGGTTGAGGTCGAAGAAGCTGCACCAGTGAGCGTCGTCGCCGCATCCCCGCCACGACAAGCGGAGCGCGGCACCTCTTGCGCTTCGAGCCATCTGGCCCTCCGTCTGCTCGGTGCCCGTCGGGCTGTCGGTTCTACGCGGCCTGTAGGACGGTGAGCGCGAGGGCGCTCAGGAAGGCCCCGACCAGCGTGCGGACGGTGTAGTCGACCCAGTTGCGCACCGGGACAAGGGCGTGGGACACGGCCGCGGCGACA